>DASUEL010000219.1:0-2612 GCA_036275095.1 Bdellovibrionales bacterium | reverse complement strand
AAACTCATCGGCAGGCATTCCGTCGCCGAGGTGGCCGTGAGCGCGAGCCTTTACCCCGTGGTTCATGTCTCATATGGCTGCGGCCTTTTTTGGGGGATCGTAAAAGGTTGAGATCGATCCATTTTGATTTTTTCGGAACGGGGCTGGCCGTGAGCGCGGCCCCCGGCAAGCTCGAGGTCCTCGAGAAGCTCCGGGAGGACTTTTCATACTTCGAAACCCGGCCCGAGATCGTCAATTCCGAGAATCAGATCGTGCTTTGCGAGGGCGCCGCTCCTCCGCGGCGCGGCCTCAGGGTGTTTGCGACGAGAGCTTGCGTGGCGTACGGCCTCGGCTCCAAACGCTACTGTGATTACGGATCGGGAACGGCCGCGCTGCTCGAAGATCACGGCGCCGGGCTGCAAGTCGCGATTTACGGCGGCGACGCCGATCATGTTTATGAAACGGCGTTTTCGGCGCTGCTCTCGATCGTGGGCGAGCGGCTCGACCGGGACGGTTTTCACCGCGTGCATGCGTTGGCGTTTTCATTTGCCGGAAAGAACGTACTGCTGCCGCTCGAACAGGGCGCGGGCAAATCCGCAATGGGCCTCGTGTTGCTCGAAAACCCGGCCGTGCGCGTTTACTCAGACGAGACGCCGCTTTTGCGCGGAGGCGTTCTGTACCCGTTTCCGGCTCGCTTCGCGCTGAGCGAGAAAGTGGCGCGGGCCCTCGGTATCGCCGGCGGCACACGACTATTCAAACGTAAGATCTTTCCCGAGAAGCTGTTGTTTCCGGTTCGTTCCGAGCGCGTCGCCGCTCCGGCGCCGGTCGGTCTGCTCTTGCGCGGGCTGACGGCGGCGAAAGCTCCGCGAATCGAGCCCTGCTCGAAGCCCGCGGCCCTCGAGGGCCTGCTCAAGTACATGGTCGTCGGCTTCGGAGTCGCGCAGATGCGGGAGTACATGCTCCGGCTGCCGTCGGCGGGGCGGCTTGCCGCGATCGCGGCTTCGAGGCTGCGAGAAGCGTGGCGGGTGGCCGGTGCCGCGCGTACCGCGGCTTTTCACGTGGGCCCGGATGCGCGGGAGAACGCGCGCGTGCTACTCGAATTTCTCAGGGATGCCCAATGAGCGATACGCCGGTCGACGAGCAGATGTTTGAGTTTTTGAAAGGTGCGCTGCGCTCACGCGGAGAGCTCAGCGTGGTTCTCAAGGGCGAGTCGATGATGCCGTTAATTCAGCCCGGCACGAACGTCAAAATCGTACCTGTTCAGGGCCCGCTTCGCCGCTTCGACATTGTCGTGTTCCTGCAGCCGCACAAAAAGATTTTAATCGCGCATTACCTGTGGCACGTAAATCACCTTCAAACGCGCGAGGGAGAAGATATCATCGTAACCCGCGCCTTGAACGGAGGCGCTGAAGACTTTCCGGTGCCGTCTTCCCGCATACTGGGTCTCATCGCCGGCCAACGCCTCCCCCTCTGGACGCGCCTAAGACTCAGTTTTGGCCGGAGTTGAAAAACCTAGTTTCCGCACGAAGCGCCGAACGCAAGCCGGGTTCTCAGAGAACCCCGTATGCGCGCGCCATCCAGTACGGTAGCAGGTAATCGATGCCTGGGCCTTCAACGCGCTCGTCGCCCTCTTGAAACAGAAGGAACGGCTCACGCTGCCAAATGAAGTCGCTCGACGCCCGCTCCGCGACCGGAATCGGATCGCAGGACCAGTTGTCGCTGCAGGCTTTGTATTTATCGCGCAGATCGACCGTCTTGTGGCGTAGCCCGCGGGTGAGGAATTGGTCGAGCAGATCGCGGGTCTGCTGGTCGCGACCGTCGTCGGCGCCGAAGAGCGCGCGGTCGACCATGTTGAAGTGCGCGTTCTGATGACCGCGAACCGTCTTCCAGTAGTGACTGTAAGCGTCCCGGTATTTCTTGCGATGTTTGGAGCCCTCAGGCTCAAGGCGGAGCAGGTTGAACCAGTAGAGCGACGCGAGATTGTATTTGAAGTAAGAATTTTTGAGGTCGAGCGACTCGAGCCACATCGGCCACCAGGTGCCGCCCGCGTGCCACCAGGCGAAGCTCTCATACTCCTTCGCGAAGCGCCCGGGGTTCACGTGCCGCGCGACCTGCAGAATGCTCAGCTGCTGATCCGTGCGCCCGACAAATGTGGTTCGAATGGAGCCGTCGGCGTTGTAGACGAACCAATTCTTCTTGAGCAGATGCTCCGTCAGGCGCGTGATGATTTCGCGTACTTCATTGCGTAGGTCCTCGTCGTTGACGAAGTCGTACGCGACTGAAAGGCCGAAATAGATTCCGGCGTACTGATCGCGGCTCGTTCGGCCCATCCAGTAATAATCGCGGCCGTCGAGCCGGCCGGTTTGAATGTAATCCGGGCTGTAGGTTTTCAGGAACTGCTCGACGAGCTCTCCATCGACGGGATAAATCGCGCGCGCGAGCATGCCGTTTCCGCTGATCAGCGAAAGTTTTTTGATTCCGGCAAGCGTGCGGCGAACGTAAGAGAGCGCCTCGTCTGAGCCAGTGACATGGTAGCGGTACGACTCGGCCGCGAGATAAAGGCCGGTGAACAGAGCGGAGTCGCCTTGGCCGAGGTACATGATCTTGCGATCTTTGCTCGTGGCCGATTCGAA
>DASUEL010000218.1:0-3002 GCA_036275095.1 Bdellovibrionales bacterium | reverse complement strand
GCCGAGAAACGCGAGATCCCGAGCGGCCGCCATCGAGACGAGCGGCGCCGCGCGATCGGGAGCGCACGCGCTGTTGCGCCCGCCGGAGTCGCGCTCAATCTGTTCGAATCGCTCGGCCAGGCGCTCCTGAATGCGGGCTTTTTCATCGGTCGTGCGGTCGCCGAGCTCGAGAGCCGTCAAGATTTCGAGCGCCGCCGTTCGATCGTACGGGCTTACGCCCGCGAGCGCTTCGACACTCAAAATTTCGTAGACCGATGAGAGGCGATCGGCGAGCGCAGTTTGGGCGCCGGCACTGATCGAAAGGTTGCGCGCGCCGGCGAGACGCTTGCGAATCGCCGCGGAGAAGTCGGCGTGTGCCGGCCAAGCTCCGCCTTCGAGAGCTGAATAGAGCCCGTCAAAGAACTCGTCTTTGAAGTTCGAACAGCCCAAACTCTTCGCCGTTCGCTCGGCCAGGGCCTCGACTTCGGTCGAGGACTCCCGCGCGCAGCCCGAAACGGCCGAGATAGTCATGAAAGCCAATATCCATAACGGTTTTGAGCCGGATAATTTCATGCCTCAATCGTCCGACGGACGAGGCTCAGCGATGAGTCCAGGCCTAGTGTCCAGCCCGAAAAATGGACTGAGGTCGAGCCCGCGGCTCCACCTTCGTCTAGAGGCGCGCGGCGTAGTATTAGAATTGCTTAATCATTATTGAGCGATTCGCGTGCGCGAAGGGCGGCCAGATAAGCCGCGAAATTCCAAGTCAGATAATCGGCGCCGACTTTCGCGCCGGAGGATTTATCGAACTGCTCCGGGGATTCGGCGGGTCCATGCCCATGACGGGCCGGCAGCTCGATGGGAGTATCCATGAAGCGTTCGCCCTGGGCGATGAGCTCGCTCACGACGAGCTCATAGACGGCCTCTCCACGCTCGAATTTCTTGCCAGGCGCGATCGCATTTTTTTCGGCATGCGCTGACAGAAGGTTCTTGAAAAAACCCTCGCTCTCGGCCCGAATCTCGACGGCGCCGCTCGCCTTGAATTCCGTGGCCACTCGAAAGTAGAGCTCCGCGAACGTGTAACTTCCGATCACCCACGGGTTACCCTCGTAATACTTGTCCTCGGGGTAACGCCCGATAGCTGCCACTGGATCTTGTTTGCCGTTGATCGGGTAGATCTCGCGAAACCTTTCGATCAAGCGAAAGGCCGTGCCGAGAACCCGGTGGTCGCTCGGGCGAAACGCGATGTCGGGTCCATAGATCCGTAGCGGCGCCATCACGCTCAGCAGGTCGAGGCCGCTATGTTTATAGTCAAGACCCACGCCCGTCTCGCGCTCGATCGTCGCAGTGATGTATCCATCTTTCGTGATGTGCCGCCCGAGGGCTTTGCCGATCTCGGAGGCCTCGGCGGTGTAAGCGGCCGCGCCCTGCGCGTCGCCCATTTCTTTCGCGAACTCCGCGCCGGCTCGCATGGCTTGGAGCTGCATCATGCGGGTGAAAAAGTGCCAGCCCTTCACTTCTTCCCATGCGTCGAAGTCTTTGTCGCGCCACCGGTGAAGTACGTAGTCGAGATCGCGGGTGATCACGGTCGAACTGTTGAATTCGTGTTTGCCGTCGTAGAGCATGTCCCTGACATATTTGCCTTGGCCGCGCTCGTTCAACGCTTTTGCGATACGCATGAGCGTGAGCGCGCGCAGCGCGGGCCCGTCGTTCTGCGGGCGGCCCCACTCTTCATTGAACGCGCGGCCGTCGACTTCGAATTTAGGTTCCCCGAGATCGCCCTTGACTAGCGTCTCCTGATTTTTCTTGGTGAAGTCCACGTACTCTTTGAGCGCGCGCTCGTACTTGCCCGCTTCTCCTTGGTCGCGCGACTTCAGGAAGAGCTCCACGACTTCATTCATTACGATCGCGGCGTCGCGAGTCCACACATAGTAATAATTCGGTTTGTGCTTCGAGCGGGCCGCGATCACGGCGCCCCGGGCGGCGCCTGTGGGCGAAACGTTCGCCCACAGCTCTTTGATCGCGCTCGAGGCTCTCTCGATGAGACGCGGCGGAGTCGGCCGCACGACTACCGCCTGACGGCAGGCTCCCGAGGCCGGCATTCTGGAGCACTGCGGATCGCGCGCGATCGTCGTGCAAGAAACCAGCGCGGCCGCGGCGAATCCCGCGCCGCAAACGCGCACTGCGAGGCTAGCCTTCAACTGCTGGATGAGAAACATGCCGAACGGCCTCCGAGTCTGACTTATCGGAGGCCGATCGCTGGGACTACAGCGTTGCCTGCGAGCTTCCGTTCTGTTTTCCGTTTGCGTGCGGGATCAGCTCGGCCGCATGCGCGCCCTTGCGGGGCACCGAGGTGCTCTGAATCATCTGCGCGAGCAAGACCTGGACCAGGCCCGACCCGTCGCCGCCGCCGTTCGCCGCCGCTCCAGGACCGGAGACCTGGATGTCGGGCGTGATGCGCAAACCAGCCTGTGCGATCGACTTGATCACCTCGACGGTCGTGACCCCTTGGGCAGTCAGCGCGTTGACCTGATCGCGGTAGGCTTTCGCTTGCGCCTCACCTTTCGACTGAACGATCGCGGCTTCGGCATCACCGATTTGCTTGGTGCGAGCGGCATCGGCTTCGGCGATCATGCGCACGCGGGCGGCGTCGCCCCGGGCGCGCTCTTCCATCTGTCGGGCTTCGTGCTGAGCGACTTTGATGCCCGCTTCAGCCGTGATGATCTTGATTTGCGCGTCGGCCTCAGCTTTCGTCTTCTCGTACTCGATACGGCGCTGCTCGGCATCTTTCTTCGCGTCGTACATCGACTTCTCTTGCTCGGCGAGATTCTTCTGTTGGGTCGTTCTCATGAGCGCCTCGGGCAGATGAATGTTCGTGATCATGACCGACACCACGTCGACGCGGTATTTTGCGAGGTCGGCCCGAACGGCCTCCTCGGCGGCCTTCTGCTCTTCGGCGCGGTTCTGCTGATAAGCAATCGCGGGTGAGCGCGAAACCTGCGCGCGAAAAATACCGTCGATCTGCG
>DASUEL010000217.1:0-2044 GCA_036275095.1 Bdellovibrionales bacterium | reverse complement strand
TAACGACGGGAGCACGAAATGAAACTGATTTTCTTAGTTGGCTTGTTAACGGCGCAATTGGCTTTTGCCAAATCAGACTGCGGCTCCGCGGCTTTGCCGAACCAGGACTCCCAGTCACGTACCTATGGCGGCCCGAGCCCGCGCCGGGATCGCATTGAATTTCCGATGAACTACGGTCTTCGGTTCGCCGCGCAGTTCGGACCTGAAAAGGCTCCGTTCGAGCCAAAGCGCGATTATCCATTTGGTAAGCAACTGGTCACTATCGGCTCGTACCTTAAAGGCATCCACGTCGGTTTGGTGGGCGTTGCGACCCGACACTACGTCGATAAATACGGCAATACGGTTTATGTCGCGTTCGACAAACAACCTGTCGAGCTCGTCGAGGTCAATCGTGCCACCGGCCAGATGAAGCCGCTCGAAGGCCAAGGCCTAACCCAGCATCCATCCGGGTTCAGCACGCCTGTCGGAACGCCGAAGGGTTTCAAACGTCCGATTGAGCACTACACAAAGACAGAACTGGCAGAGCACGAGAACATTCGCGAAGGCCAAACAGTAAAGTTAGAGTATCCATCCGGCGTTATCGTCACGGGAAAACTCGCAAAAGTTCAGACCGATAGCGAAGGCTTCGTTGCAGTACTTAAGTTTGAAGCCAATACTGCGACCGTTACCTATGGCGATCACACGCTCTTCAAGCCGGGCTGGGGCGAGTACGACCTGCTCGTCGGATCGACGGTGACCAATTCGCAAGCGGTGCAATAGAGGCGGTCAGCGATCGCGCTTTTGGAAGATCATTACAAAGCAAATCCCCTTGCGATTGCTGATCGGCACGGCACGGTATCGGCTCGCTCCGGTTTTATTGCTCCCGGTTTTTTGCTTATTGAAGCCAGACCCGCCTGGCTCAACACTTGAAATCCGGCTCAGATAATCCGCTGCTGAGCGCGTTTGATTAAAAGCTTCCAATCGAGCCGTTTTTATTTACATAATGAAGCCATGGGCGCCATCACGGCTTTGGGAATCATGAGCGGAACGAGCCTCGATGGCGTCGATTTCGTTTTGTGCAGACTAAAACGAGAACCGCTCCAGCTCACCTACCTGGGCGAATTTCACTCAAAATTTCCGAACGCATTGCGAACCCGGCTGCTGGAGGCAGCCCAACACAAATCGACTGTCGATAAACTCGCGATTCTCCATCACGACCTCGGCCGGTTTTACGCGCGCGAGGTGAAAAGGCACTCGGGCTTGAAACGGGCCCGAATCGATTTGGCCGGTCTTCACGGGCAAACAGTATTTCATAAGCCGCCGGTCGCAACCCTGCAGATCGGTGAACCATCCTATCTCGCCGCAGCTCTCGGCGCTCCGGTCATCGCGGATTTTCGGGTGGCCGATCTGGCGCTTCACGGTCAGGGAGCACCGCTCGCCACGATACTTCATGCCGCACTTTTTCAGCAGCAAATCGAAAATGAGTCGGTCGCGGTCCACAACCTGGGCGGCATCAGCAACGTTAGTTATTTTCAGCGCGGCTCCATCAAAAATCTCAGGCACATCAGTGGGCGCAAGGTTCTTTCGTTCGACACCGGTCCCGCGAACATGCTCATTGATCTGACAGCTCAGCGGCTTTTCAAAAAGTCGTACGATAAAGATGGGCGCCTGGCGGCCGCGGGTGCCGTGAACGAGGCGGCGCTGTCGAACTGGATGAAGCACCCGTATTTCAGAAAGCATCCGCCCAAGAGCTGCGGGCGCGAGGAGTTCGGCGAAGTCTTCTACCAGAGGGCACTAAATGACTTACGGGGGCACTCGCCGAACGACAAGCTCGCCACGTTTACTGAATTTACCGCGATGAGCATCGCCCACAGCTACAGGCGATTTTTACCGGAGCTTCCGGCGAAAGTTTACTTATGTGGAGGCGGTGCGAAGAACCCGTTTCTTATCTCGCGCATTCAACACCATCTGCCCGAGTCGAAAATCCTCACGACCGAAGACGCCGGCTGGCCGGTCTCGTCGATTGAAGGCGCGGCCTTCGCGCTCATGGCCGCGTTACGTTACT
>DASUEL010000216.1:0-6006 GCA_036275095.1 Bdellovibrionales bacterium | reverse complement strand
GAGCGGCGCCGAAAGGTAGACGCCGTCAAGACGGTCCATAAGTCCACCATGGCCGGGCATAAAACGCCCCGAGTCTTTGACATTTGCTACACGCTTAAGAAGAGACTCGAACAAATCACCCATTTGTGAAAGCACGGCCGTCGCGAACGAAATGACGAGCATCGGACCTAGAGGAACGTCGAACATCAGCGAAACCGCGGCGCCGACGAGGAGCGAGCCTCCGACTCCGCCGATCGCGCCCTCGACGCTCTTTTTCGGCGACACGGGCTCGAGCAAGCGCCTTTTGCCCCACTGCAGCCCGACGAAGTACGCGAACGTGTCACAAGCAAAGACGATGCACAGAAAAACTGGGAACCAGAATGCATTCGGGCCGACGTAGATGATGTTGACCACGTGAATGGGCAAAAGCGTGCAGTAAAAGAAGCCCAAGGCGGTCGAAGCCTGGATCTGGGCGACACGTGAGAGAGACAGCCCCTGGTTCGTCAGCCATGTAAGTGATGCGAGCACGGATGCGCTGACCAGCGTGTAATAAATCAAAAAGTGCGACGGAAACGCGTAATGGCCGACGAAGAGCGAAGTGATGATGGCGCCGAACACTAAAGCGAACGAAGATTTCTCAAAGACAAGGCGGCCGAACTCGTAACCGACCCGAAAGACGGCGCAGGTGCTGAACACGAAGAGGCCTTTATTACCCCAAATCCAGTAGACGCCGAGAATAAGGGCCAGCCCGAACAGCGCGGACACCACACGTGTGAAGAGTGAGCTCATGAGGGAAGCGGCGACGGAGCCGGCAAAACGCGGCCGAAACGGCGCTCCCGCTTTTGGTAGAAGTTCAATGCTCTTTCGAGCTCGGCCATTGTGAATTCGGGCCACGAAACGTCACAAATATAAAACTCGCTGTATGCAGCCTGCCACAAGAGGAAATTCGAAATTCTAAACTCGCCGCTCGTACGAATGATCAGATCAGGATCGGGAATACCGGAGGTCGTTAAAGACGCGTCGAACAGCGCCTCGTCGATGTCTTCGGGCCGAATCTTGCCGGCCACGGCGTCTTTGGCGAGCCGCTGGGCGGTCGCCGCGATCTCTTGGCGCCCGCCATAGCTGAGAGCGAACACGAGGTTCATTCCGGTATTGGAAGCCGTGGCCTCGATCGTCTTGTTGAGCTCGGCCACCACGCCTCGAGGCAAGCGCGAAGAATCGCCGATCGTATGAAAGCGAATGTTGTTGCGAATCAGCGTCTCGCGTTCTTTGCGCAGATGCTTTTCGAGCAGGCTCATGAGGAAGCTGACTTCTTCGAACGGGCGAAGCCAGTTCTCGGTGCTGAACGTGTAAAGAGTGAGATATTTGATGCCGAGTTTCGCGCACTCTTCAATCGTTTGCCGGGCAATTCGCGCGCCTCGCACGTGACCATAATTACGGGGCCGGCCGCGGGCCTGGGCCCAGCGACCGTTTCCGTCCATAATGATGGCTAAGTGTTTTGGAAGCGCCAATTTCGCCCCTCTTGATTCCCCGTGGGAATCAGATCGTCATGATTTCTTTTTCTTTGTCCGCCGCCAGTTGATCGATCTTTTTAATGTAATCGTCGGTTAGCTTCTGAATCTCGGTCTCAGCTTTTTTATTTTGGTCTTCGGAAATCGTCTTTCCTTTGAGGGCGTTTTTCAGAGCTTCGTTGGCATCGCGGCGATGCATGCGTACGGCCACGCGGCCGTCTTCGACGAGCTTCTTCACGTTTTTCACCAGCTCTTTGCGGCGTTCTTCGGTCAAGTCGGGAAGTTTCAGGCGAATCACTTTACCGTCGTTTTGCGGAGTCATGCCGATCTCGCTCTTTACGATGGCCGACTCGATTTCTTTGAGCATCGGTGCTTCCCAGGGCGCGATGAGAAACGACTTCGCGTCGGGGCACGAGAGGGCCGCCACCTGATTCAGCGGCGTCATGTTTCCGTAGTAGTTCACACGGATCGGGTCGAGCATCGACACGTTCGCGCGGCCCGTGCGCACTTTCGAGAGCTGCCCTTGGAGCGCCTCGATCGTTTTGTCCATGCTGGTTTTGGCGGTCTGCTTGATTTTGTCGGTCATGGTCAATCCTCGTTTTGAGCAGGTCCGTTATTCGTTGTCTTGCACAATCGTTCCGATGTCTTCACCGAGCACGACCCGGCGGATATTTCCGCTGGTGCGCAGGTTGAAGGTCACGATCGGAAGGTTGTTATCCATGCAAAGGCTGATCGCGGTTGAGTCCATCACTTGCAGCCTTTGATTGAGTACTTCGATGTACGTGAGCTTGTGGAACTTCACGGCATCTTTGTGCTTCATGGGGTCTTTGTCGTAAATGCCGTCGACTTTGGTTGCCTTGAGAATCGCGTCGGCGTTGATTTCCATCGCGCGAAGAGCGGCGGCCGTGTCGGTCGTAAAGTACGGATTGCCGGTGCCGCCCGCGAAAATCACGATGCGGCCCTTTTCAAGATGGCGGACCGCGCGCCGGCGAATGTACGGCTCCGCGATCTCGGCCATTTCGATGGCGCTCTGAACCCGAGTCTGAGCGCCGTTTTTCTCTAATGCGTCTTGCAGAGCCAGGGCGTTGATCACGGTAGCGAGCATGCCCATGTAGTCTGAGCTTGCGCGATCCATACCGTGAGCTGACGCCGCGACTCCGCGAAAGATGTTGCCGCCGCCGATGACAATGCCCACCTGAACGCCAAGCGCCTGAACGCCGGCCACCTCTTTCGCGATGGCCATGATGACTTCAGGCTGAATGCCATAGCCGGTATCTCCGGCCAGGGCCTCACCACTTAGCTTCAGTAGAATGCGTTTGTACTTCGGCGTCGCCAACGTCTTAGCCTTTCACCTGAGCGGCCACTTCGGCTGCGAAATCATCTTTCTTCTTCTCGATGCCTTCGCCGAGCTCGAAGCGAACAAAGCGGCGGATCACGATGTTCTCGCCAATCTTCGCGATTGTTTCGGTCAGAAGCTGCTGAACGGTGAGATCGGGGTTCTTCACGAACGCCTGGCTCAGGAGGCACTTCTCGGCTTGCCACTTCTTGATCTGTCCTTCGACGATCTTTTCGATGAACTCGGGCTTTTTGCCTTGTTCTTTCGCCGTGGCGGCGAGGATGTTGCGCTCTTTCGCGACGAGGTCGGCGGGAAGCTCTTCAGCGGTGACGACCAGCGGGTTCGCGGCTGCAATGTGCATGGCGACGTCTTTCACGAAAGCTTGGAACTGCTCGGTGCGCGCGACGAAGTCGGTCTCGGAGTTGACTTCAACGAGAACGCCGATGCGGCCTTCACCGTGAATGTACGCCTGAACTTGGCCCTCGGCGGCCACGCGGCCCGCTTTTTTGGCGGCTGCGCTGAGGCCTTTTTTGCGGAGCCATTCGACGGCTTGCTCGAAGTCGCCGCCGGTCTCAGCAAGCGCTTTTTTGCAATCCATCATTCCAGCGCCGGTCTTCTCTCTCAGGTCTTTTACAGCGGTTGCACTGATAGACATTTGATAGCTCCTTATTATTCTTCGTCTTTGCCTTGGGCGCCTTTTGAGGTCGTCTCTTCAAAGGTCTCTTCAGCGGGAACGTCTTCGGCGTTCTTCTCGAGCTCCATTTGAATTTCGACGTCATCAGCGAGGCCGGCGGCAACGAGTTTGCGGGTCTTGGTGACCTTAACGACCGAAGGACCGCCAGCGGTCTTCGTGTCGGTCGGAGCCGGAGCGGCTGCGGCAGCGGCGCGCGGAGCGCGGGCTTCTTTTTCAGTGTCAGACGCTTTGTCGGTGCTGGCGCGGATCTTCATTTCGTAATCTTTCGCGCCTTCGTTGTAGGCTTCGGCCACGAGGTTGGCGAAGAGCTTGATCGAGCGGATCGCATCGTCGTTGCCCGGAATCGGGTAATCGATTTGCGTCGGGTCGCTGTTCGTGTCGGCGATGCCAACGACCGGGATACCGAGGCGCTTCGCTTCGGCGATTGCGATGTGCTCTTTCTTCAGGTCGACGACGAACATTGCCGCCGGCGGAGCGCGCATCTCACGGATACCTTCGAGGTACTCGTTGAGGCGCTGATATTCTTTTTCCATTTTGGCGCGCTCTTTTTTGCTGAAGTAGTTCCACTCGCCCTTTTCTTTCATCATGTCGAGGCGCTTGAGGCGGTCGATGCTCGTTTTGATGGTCGTGAAGTTGGTGAGCGTTCCGCCCAGCCAGCGCTTGGTGACGTAGAATTGGCCGCACTTTTTGGCCGCTTCTTGGATCGGCTCGACGGCTTGCTTTTTCGTGCCGACGAATACGAAGCCGCCGCCGTTGGCAGCGAGCTTGCGCGTGAATTCGATCGCGCGCTGAGCGCCACTCAAAGACTTTTGCAGGTCGATGATGTGGATGCCGCCGCGGACACCGAACACGTAGTTTTTCATCTGGGGATTCCAGCGCTGTACCTGATGGCCGAAGTGAACGCCGGCATCAAGCATCTCTTTCATGGTGATCTGAACCATATGTCCTCCTAAAAGACTGGTTAATCGTCCCTCCCGGCCTTCGTTTCGGCGCCACTTTTTTTAATGCCTGAGTTTTTCTCAGGAGCGTGACGGAAACCCTTCGTTACGAAGGACACCAGTGGAGTGCCAGGAGGTGCTTGGTTTGATTGGTAGAACTAACACGCGGAATGCGCCGTGGTCCAGCATTTACTAGGCTTAAAATGCTGAAAAAATGAGCAAAAAGGGGCCCTTAGGGCCCCGGCTAGGTTACTTGCCGACTTCGGCGGTGCCGTCGTCTTCCATAACGTTGGAAACGACCCGCTGGATTGAGCTCGCCACTCGCTGAACCTGCAAAATGGAGCCGACGAGGTTCTTCTCGGCACGCAATAGACTCGAGCAGAGCCAGAGGTTTTCGATGCCCGGAAGACTGAAATCTTCTTCGAGCTTGAGCGAGATTGTGCCGTGGCTGTTAGGGCGCACGACGATTCTTTCTAGCTGAAGTTTTTCGAGAGCTTCGGGGTAGGCCTTTTTGATCAGCCGCTTGAGCTCGCGCAGAACCGATGCCGTCGCCTCTTCGTCGAATTCCTCGCCCGAAATGAAGCTCATCCACTGTGAAATGTGATGGCCCGTGTGGGTTTTTCGGAACTGCCCGAGGCAAACCGACGATTCTCCGCCTTGAATGATATGCATGGTTCCTTCGGGACCTAACTCTCGCTCATGAACGAGATCGAGAGAGACCGACGTCCACAATTTCGATTTTGAAAGTTTTTGGCTGACTTTGGGGTCGATGGCCGCCGCCGGCAAAAGTTTCGAGAGCTCGGTGGGAGGAACGCAAATAATGAAACACTGCCCTTCGATACGCTGATCGCCGTTGACCGTGACTGATTTCGCGCGGCCCTGCTCCACTTCAATCTTCGTAACTTGCGAGCGTGTGAAAACCTCGGCGGGAAGGGTCTCTCGCAACAGTGAAAACCAGCGTGATGGGTGCGGTGAGGCTTCGATTCTTTGTGGCGCGAGGTATGGCATGAGCTCGTCGACTTCGGCCGGCACTTTCTCGCCGAAGCCGAAAAAGGGCTGCAGCTGGCCTTTTTCGACCGTAAGTGGCGGTTGTTCGACGGTGTGGCGCTCGATCGAGTGGCCCAAAAGGTTTTCGACGAATTCGAGAGCGCGCTCGCTGGAGCTTTCGGCTGGCAAAAAAGAGATTTCATCGGAGCCGATTCCGTATGGGTTGGACGCGTTCCAGGGCCCGATATTCGAGGACGCTTCAATGAGCGCGATTGAGGGGTTGCCGAGACGGCTCAAGGCTTTGGCCATGAGACATCCGCTCATTCCGCCGCCCACGATTACGTAATCAAAATTCTTTTTTGCCATGGCGTTCAGGATCTATAAGTTACCCTGGATTTTCAAGTTCAAATTCGGCACGCACCGTTTAAGCATTTGAAATCACGGGTCAACTATTTGAGATTGGCGCACGACCTTGACCGTTCCCATCGAATGCGCGCGTGGCGGACCTGTCGTTGAGCGCAGATGTGGCGCCGATTTCGCGGCCCAAACCCGCCACGAACT
>DASUEL010000215.1:0-2969 GCA_036275095.1 Bdellovibrionales bacterium | reverse complement strand
CTCCTGACGCCGGCTTCAATGGCGTCGATACCTTTACATATGACATCTCCGACGGAAACGGCGGCACGTCTCAAGGCACGGTGACCGTGAAAGTCATGAACCCGTTCACATGGGACGGCGGCGGCGGCGACGCGCTCTGGAGCACCGGCGCCAACTGGCACGGCAACGTCGCGCCCAACGGCTCGCAAGTGGCCATCTTCGATGCCACCTGCAGCGCGAACTGCTCGCCGACGATTTCGGCTTACATCAACGTCGGCGGCATTCTCATGCAGGCGGGTTACACGGGCACGATCACCAAGTCGGTGGGCATCGACGTCGGCGATCTGACCATACATGGCGGCACGCTCAGCGACGCCAGCGGCGCCTTCTTCAGTGTCGCCGGCGTCTTTACCCAGACCGGCGGCACGTTCAGCAAAACCGGCGGCGGGCGCCTGAGCTTGCATGCGTCTCAAGCCGCCGACACAACGATCTTCAATCATAGCGCCGGTACGTTCACGCTCACCGCCGGCACACTCCGGTTCATCGGCACGCGCACGCAGACTTATACGATCGACGTCAACCCCTCCATTTCGGTTGGAAACGTCGAATTCTTCGTGGCCAACAACGGCGGCCACACCACGACGTTCTTGCTCGCAGCCGGTGACGCAATCAACGCCACAGGCGACTACTCCCAGGGGCGCAGTGGTGTGAGCGACGCGTTCGTTCGCGTCGATGGCGCCACGGTCAACGTCGCAGGCGACGTGTACGTGGGCGAGGGAGCGCTCGGCGGCACGGCCTCGCTTGTGGTCAACGGCACGGCTCTGCAGCGCTACGATGGCACGGATACTCGCTTCTTGCCGAATCTCACCGTGAACAAAACGGCTGGAAGTTTTGAGCCCTTTGGCGGTGTGACGAGTCTGGGCCTGACCAGCCTTACGCTCACGCAAGGCACCTTCCTCGCACCCACCGGCACGCTGGTCCTCAATAAGCGGGATGCGGCCTCAAGCTCGATCTTCACTCGAACAGGCGGTACGTTCACACCGAACTCGGGCACCGTGAAGCTGATGGGCACGAGCGGCAACGCGACCTACCTGATCGACGCGCCGGGAACGCTGACGCTCAATCATTTGAGCTTGGACACCGTCAACACGTCGGGCGAGACGAAAACGTTCAACGTCGCCGGCGGAAACACGCTTCAGCTCACTGGAAACCTGAGCATTGCGCGCTCCAGCGGAACGGGCCAGATCGCGCTTGGCGGCGACGTCACACTGGCAGGTGATTTGAGTGTGGGAGCGGGTGCCAACGGCGGAACGGCAGCGCTCACGCTCAACGGCACGGGCGCGCAGACGATCACGCATTCAGGCGGCACGATGCCGGGCGGAACGTTCACGATCAACAAAGCATCGGGTACCGCGACATTGGCGTCGGCGCTCACGCTCAACTCCGCAAGCCAGGATCTCACGGTCAACACCGGCACTCTCGATTTGGCGGGCTTCAACCTCACCGTCGCCGATGCAATCACGGGCAACAACGGAGCGATCATTAAGCTTCAAGGCGGGCAGACGATCACGCGCACGAGTGCGACGATGAATAACGGCAGCCTCGTGCAGTACACCGGCACGGGCTCGTATGCAACGCTGGCTCTGGGGCACACCTATGACGTCGTCGAGTTTGTGGGCGTGGGCGGAACGTACCAGCACGCGGCGGCTCTGACGGCCAACGCAGTCAACATCGGCTCAGGCGCGACCCTCAACAGCGCGGGCCAGACCATTTACGCGACTCACTGGAACAACCAAGGCTCTTACGTTCACGGAAACAACACGGTCGATCTCGGCGGGCGGCACTCGCAAATCCGCGGCTCCACCACGTTCTACAATTTGACGAAGATCCTCTCGACCTCTCCTCGCACGATCGAGTTCGAAGCGGGCGCGACCCAAACGATCGCGGGCGCGCTGACCCTGCAGGGCTCCGCCGCCTGGACGCTCTCGCTCACAAGCCTGACACCCGGAACGCGCTGGAACATCAACCCGCAAGGCACGCGCACGATCAGCTACCTGAGCGTTCAAGACTCGAACAACACGAACGCCACGTACATCAACGCGTACAACACCAACTCCACCAACTCAGGGAACAACGTGGGCTGGAACTTCGCGGCCAACAGCGCGCCGGTCGCCGTCGCCGATACCTACATGGTAGACCAAGACAGCGGCGCGACGAGCTTCACGGTTCGCTCGAACGACACCGACAGCAACGGCGATTTGCTCACCATCACGACCGTCAGCAATCCGCCGGGCGGTACGGCCACCATCGTAGCCGGCGCGACCATCGACTACACACCTGATGCCGGCTTCAATGGCGTCGATACCTTTACATATGACATCTCCGACGGAAACGGCGGCACGGCTCAAGGCACGGTGACCGTGAAAGTCATGAACCCGTTCACGTGGGACGGCGGCGGCGGCAACGCCAGCTGGACGACCGGCGCCAACTGGCACGGCAACGTCGCGCCCAACAACACGCAAATCGCCATCTTCGATGGCACGTGCTCTTCGAACTGCTCGCCGACCGTCAACGCAGCCGTGCTGGTCGACGGCCTACGCATGAGCTCCACCTACGCCGGCACGATCACACAGGCCGCGGGCCAGATCTTTCAAGTGGGCGCCTCCGGTTGGACGATGGCGGGCGGTACTTTTGTGGGCAGCGGTGCCGCGATCGATGTCGGCGGGCACTTCAATCTGATAGGCGGCACCTTCACCTCGACCTCGGGTACTCTTTCGCTGGCGCAAAACGCGAATTTTACCGGCACCGCGACTTTCAACCACAACAACGGCACCACTCGTTTGTTCTATTCGACGAGTGGCACCTTCACTCCGGCCGGGCGAAGCTTTCATCACGTGACCTTCGAGAAGAACACCAATGCGATTTTGACGATCAGCGGAACCCTGAGCGTCGGCGGAAACCTCATCGTCAACAATACGACGGGTGCGGGG
>DASUEL010000214.1:0-3403 GCA_036275095.1 Bdellovibrionales bacterium | reverse complement strand
GTCGTTTCCAAAAATCGTGTGGTTCCCGGCGAGGCCCGCGAGAAAAGATCCACCGCTCTCTTCTTGTCTCGCGGTCTGGTCGAGCGCGGCCGGGAGCGAAAAGCTCGAGGGTGAAAATACGAACGTGGTATTCACCGAATAGTTTCGCGCCGACATGTCGCGCGCTTGGATTTTATTGGGCGAATCCTCGTAAGTGGAGTCGATCTGACTGGAGTTCTCGATGTAGAAGCCCCTATATTCCTGGTAATTGAGCAGAATTTGCACCCAGCTGTAGTTCAAAAAGAAACGCCAATCCTGATAATCCGTTTCGCCTTTCGCGATTCGGTCTTCCTGCGTCAGGCTGCCTTTCGCCGAGACGGAGCCGCCGACCAAGCCCGCGAGCGAGGCGCCGATCCCGACGTTCGCGCGCGTGTTCGGCTTCCACCTGATCAGCCGGTTCGTGTCGCGGCTCTGAAAATCCAAATTCATGCCCGGAGCGTCGATGAAGACTTTGACCGTAAGAAAGTCGTTCGGAAACTCGTTGATCGTGGCGCGTGCGTGCGTACCCCACCAGAAAATCAGAAACGAGATTACTAGCCTCATTCCCAATAGGATAACTCAGCCCACGGTTTTGTCAGGACCAGACCTAGAAATTCGGCAAGCGAAGGCGGGCCCTCACCGGGAGGGCCGGACATAGGTCAATGCCGCGCTATTAGTTGTCGATTCTGAACTTCTGCTTGATGCGCTCGGAGCCCGCGGAGGCCGAGCTCTTGATCACGGGCGTGATGAACACCACGAACTGGCTTTGATTGCGGCGAAAGCTCTTCGACGCATAAAGCGAAATCAGCGGGTTGTCGCTCACGTTTTTCGGGAGCTTGTTGTAGTCTTTGCCGCTCGAGTTGGAGACCAGTCCGCCGATTGCGGCGCTCTGTCCGCTGCGCACGACGACCATGGTCTGAATCGAGCTATTCGAAATCAGCGGGCCCTTGTCGGTGAGACCCAAAAGGCTCTTCAACGCAAAATCGATCTTCAAGTTAATGCTATCGGATTTCGCGCTGATGATCTTCGGCTTGATCGCGGTCACAATGCCGGCCTCCTCGAAGCTGGTCGAGGGAACGCCGCCTTGGCCGACGATTTGGTACGGAACGCGGGTGACCGATTGAAGCTTGCCCTCTTCACCGTCCATCACGATCACGCTCGAGCTCTGGAGAATGCGCGCGTGACCGTGCTGCTTCGCCCAGTTCAGCTTCGGGAGCAGGTTCGATACGGTCGCGGTGATCGAGCTGATCACGCCGGCCGGTCCGCGCGACTCGTTCGACATTTGGAGCTTACTTTCGTCGCTCACATCGGGCGTGAACTGAAAGCGAAAGCCCTTGGTATAGTCTTTCTGGAGCTCGACGTAGTGAACGACGAGCTGGATGATTTTACCGGGCTCGGCTTCGGCAGGCGGTTTCACCGTCAGGAGGTTGATGACGAGATCTGTTTTTACCTCTTGAATTTTGCCCAGCGAAACGCCGTCGAGCACGACTTTGTCTTGCACGTACGTCTTGGCGACGATCTCCGCGCGCTGCTTTTCGGCCTCGTCGTTCGCGACGCCCTCGATGATGAACTTTCCGTTCACGGCGCGGCAATGGATCTCAGGATTGTTGATATCTCGCTCGATGAACTCGGCGATCTTCTTCTGCGCGAGCGGGCTCAGCGTGACGAGTGATGCCGCCTGGTCGCCGTACTGCGCGACCACGCTGATGATGCGGTTCATGTCTTTCGGCAGCAGAACCTGCCCGTCCACCACGACTTTATTGTTCAGAATCCGAATGCTGATGCCTTCGATGTCTTTCAGGAGATCTTTGATCTCGAGAGCCACGCGGTTGAGCTTGCTGTTTTTGACCGTGATGACGTACGTGTAGACCTTGCGGCCGCGGCCGTCATGAACCGTCAGGGTCGCCGTTCCTTCACGTTTCGGTTCGAAACGGAGAGTTTTCGTCGATTTGTCCATCGAAAGCCCAAGCAGCTTCTTGAAATCGCCCTGAAACTCAGGGCTGTCCGGCAATGTCGGCAGGCTCTCATCTTGAACGAGGCCGACTGAAAGTGACAGATACTTGCTTTGTCCCGTTTGGGCGTGGGCAAGGCTCACCGCCATGATTAGGGTCATGAATGTCATGAAAAGCTTCATAAATCCCCTCTTAACTAAACCCACGACTCAGTTCACCTCGACAAACGGGCCAGCACGTCTACGCGGCTGCGGGCGCGCCGGGTTCTGTGGCGTCGCAACCGGCGGAGGCACGGCGGCAGGGACGCGCACCTCCGGAAGGTCATTCTTTCCTAATACGCCCAACACCGACGTCGTACCCATGTTCAGGCGCGCACGGTCGTTGGGGTTTCTCAGAGTCAGATAAATCGAGCCAGGAGACGAGGACATGATGTAAATCAGGCTTTGAGCCTCGTTCGGAGTCACTTCGAGCGTCACGGTCGTGAATGTCGTATCGCCGATCAGGTTGCGGAAGCTCGACTTGCCGGTCGAGTCCGTCTCGAGCTGTCTCGGAATGTTATTGGTGATGTGAGTGCCGGTGGCGAGCACGATCACGTCTTGCAGAATCGTCTTTACTTCGCGCTTCTGATCGGCGCCGCGGCCGTACTCAAGCGACGTCAAAACGTCGATGCGATCGCCCGGGCGAATCAGTTTCGAAATGCCGCGCACTTCGTCGATCGGAAGCGTAACCGCGCGTTTGTTCGGCGACACCTGCAGCGAGAGGCCGGTGCTCGGGCCCGGCTTCAGGAGCTTCGTATTGAGCATCTGCTCGCCTTTTTTGATTGGAGTCGCGGCAACGAAGCCCACGGCTTCTTCGGGGGTCTCGACGGCTCCGGGCTGAATGAAGTCGACCGGGCGCTCTTCGATTTGCACCATCGTGTCGTCGATCGTACTCATCTCGAGAATGTCCTTCGCCGCCACGAGCACCCGCTTCGAGGTGCCGTAGCGTTTGTCGTACTCGGCTTTCTTCTCCTGGGAGTAGCTGTAGATCAAGATCATGCCGAAAACCGCGGCTGCTATCGAAACCCACAATGTACGTGTCGGATTGGGATTCATGTTCAGTCTCCACACTTCGCGTTCAAGCAAAGGCCGTAAGCGGTTCTAATCCAAACGGGGTTCACCCCCGCTCCCTGTTCTCGTCTTGCAAATGCGGTCAGTTGAGCGTGCGCCGCCTTGGAGCGGCCCACGGCCTCGTCAGGCTCCTGCGAGGCAATGTATCGCTCGGTCGCGTAAAATAACGGGTCGGCGCCTCTCTGACTGTGCTCCGACGTGATCGAGTGCGCGCGGTAGCCGATCTGCTTTGTTTGCTCGCAGGCCGCATCGGTGTTGCCGCGATTGTCGCGAAAGTACATGACGTTCGCCCGGTGAGCGAGCGTCTCCCAAGCGTAAGTCCTC
>DASUEL010000213.1:0-2156 GCA_036275095.1 Bdellovibrionales bacterium | reverse complement strand
CAACCCGCCGAAGACCGAGTTCGACCGCGTTGCCGGCTTCGGCTTTTTCGCCCAAGGAATTTGTCTGAAAACTCCCGAGCCAGATCCGAAGCTGCCGTATCTGCATACGGCGAATCACAAGCTGATGGTCGCGGTTTCCACCCTGAACCAGAGCCACAGAGCCGTGCATCCGGGCGCGGGAACCCGCATCGATTCGGTGCTTTTGCAGAATCCCCAAGTCGGCGACGCCCTACGATGTGTCAGCACCAACGGAAATCGCTGCTTCGAGCGATCACGTGCACCCCGCCGCGACACACCCGCAGCCGGCAGCCAGTGACTCGCTCACTGTAGTTTGAAATTCATTTTGTCGATGCCTGTGCACGGACCGGGGTTCGCTGAAACCGGCGGCACCGCCGTTTTCCCTCCCGTGCTCTGGGCCCGGGCGCACGTCTCGCAGGCGCGCCGGGTATTCGCGTAACGAGGCCATCTCCCGGTACAGCCGGGAAAGCATGCGGGAACATCGACGAGAATCGCCTCGCTTGCATACGCCTGAGCCGCGCACGCGAAGATCACGTCGTCCTCGCGGGATGGGCGCAACGGATCGTGATGAATGTCGAGCTTGAGGTTGTCGAACTTCAAGGCGTGCAGCAACTCGTGCATGAGAATATTGAACCCATCTCGCCTCAAAAACGCGAGCTGCGCCTCCGAGATGCGATGGCCGTAAAAAAGCGAGTTCGCCGGCAAGAGCGCGATGAAGGCGCCGGTCGTCTTGATTCGGCCAGCGCGGTATTCGCCGAAACCGCTCTCGCGGTACGCCTCATCTGATTTCACGCACTCGATGATCAGCCGCTGACCCGCGGCTTTCGTCAGCGTCTCGCTCACGAGCCGCGGATTGACCGAGTGAATCCGCTTGAGGCCGTCATAAATTACGCTCATCAGCTCGGCCCGCGCCCGCGACTCGATCGAGGGCAAGAGGCGCCGAAGCTCCTCGTTTTGACAGCGGAACTCCCATTTCGATGCAATAGCGGACTGAAAGTTTTCCAGGCTGGCGAGCCCATTTTCGCCGTCAGCAAGCACCAGCTGCGAATTTGAAACCCAAACAATAAAGATCACGAGATAAAAGACACGCACACGACGATTCACTACAAATCCTCTGCCACCCCGGATACGCCGTTCTATTTCCGGGTCGGACTCGGGCTAATAGCCAATTGGCTTCGGAAAAAGAGCGGCGTCTTGGGGCTTACTTGAACCGGAGCGGCAGCTTCTCTTCGGACAGGCGCACGAAGCCGTCGCCCTTCACGGTGTAAACGCGAAGAGAGTTCGTGGTGCCGCGCTCGAGGACCGGCATGCCCATCGTGAGGATCACGCGGTCGCCGGCTTTCACGAGGCCGTATTTAATCAGCAGCTCTTCGGTTTTGAGAATCGCTTCGTCGGTGTTTTTATACGGATCGACGACAATCGTCTGAATGCCCCAAACGAGCTCGAGACGATTAAGCGTGTTCTGCAAATGCGTAACCGCGATGATGCGGGCACGCGGCCGGTAACGGGAAATCAAAGTGGCAGTCTTGCCTGAAGTCGTCAGGCACACGATTGCGTTGGCGTTGAGCTTCTTCGCCGACAAGCAGCTGCTGGCCGCAATCGCTTCGGCGACGCTCAGGAACTCGTCGCCCAAATTCATTTTGTAGTAGTACTTACCCGTGCGCTCGACTTCTCGAACGATTTCGTCCATCGTCTGAACGCACTTGAAAGGATACTGGCCGGCCGCTGTCTCAGCTGAAAGCATGAGTGCGTCGGAGCCGTCGAGCACGGCGTTCGCGATGTCGGTGACTTCTGCGCGCGTGGGGCGCGGGTTGTTCACCATGCTGTCGAGCATTTGAGTCGCGGTGATGACAGGCCGGCCCACGGTATTGCAAATTTCAATGATCTCCTTTTGCACGCCGGCGAGCTGGCTCTGCCCCGCTTCGATGGCGAGGTCTCCCCGCGCGACCATCACGGCGTCGCTCAGGCGGACGATCTCTTCGAGGTGATCGAGCGCTTCGAGCATCTCGATCTTGGCGACCACGCGGATCTGGGGTTTCTTGGCGTCGATCAGCGCGCGCAGCCGGCGGATGTCCTCACCGCGGCGAACGAAGCTCAGCGCGACGTAGTCGACGTCATTTGCCAATCCGAACTCGAGG
>DASUEL010000212.1:0-3637 GCA_036275095.1 Bdellovibrionales bacterium | reverse complement strand
CGGGCTTTGTCGAGGTTCGCGTTGTCGGGCCAGCTGTTGAGCGGCTCGAAGCGCTGCTGGCCGCCGCCCGCGCCCCCGCGGCCGTCCATCACGCGGTAGGTGCCGGCGCTATGCCAGGCCATGCGGATGAAGAACGGGCCGTAGTTGCCCCAGTCGGCAGGCCACCAGTCTTGCGACGTTTTCATGACGTTCGCGATGTCGGCTTTGACCGCCTTGAGATCGAGCGTGGCAAACTCCTTTTCGTAGTCGAAGCTCTTGTCGAGCGGAACCGATTCGGCCGAGTGCTGCCTGAGCGGCGACAGATCGACCAGCTCGGGCCACCAAAACTGATTGGTCATGGCGCGAATGTCGGTTGAAAGGGGATTTTTCGGATTGTTTGGTTCAGCGGCTCGCGCGCTAGTGACGGCACATAACGCTGCCACCGCGAAGAAAGCGCGTGCCCATCTCTTTGTCGTTGTCACATTCATAGAGGCTCCCAATAATGAAGTGGTTCAAGGACGATACTCAGTATCGATATCCTCGACCACGGTGACAATTTAGTAAAATTGATTTTTCTTTGAGGAATTAATAATCTAAACTTATAAATTGATCAGCCTCAAAGACCAAGACCCGTGGGCAGGGGATTGCCCTCCACGACGATTTCGAGCTCCGACTCGGGCACGATCTGCTTGGGCCGCCCGTGAGCGTCGCGATGGCTGCTCTTCAGCAAGCGGCCTTTCTTCAGGCGGAGCGGAAACGCCTCTGGGCCCGAGCCGTCGGCCGGCTTTTGAAGCATGAGAATGTCGGCGACGGAGTCGACGTACACCGGGTGCCGGGAGGCGATCTCGGGATACGTTTCGATGAGCCAACGATGAAGCGGAACCGGAACTCTTCGGCCCAGCACTTTCACCCGCGCCGGAGTTTTCGATGGGTGAAACAAAATGAGCGCGCGGCCGCCGGGTTTCAGAGACCCGTAAATCAGATTCAGAATTTGCGCCTTGTCCATCTCGTACGAGAAGGCGCCCCAGATATCGAGCACGAGGTCGGCCTGGCCTCTAAACTGCGGCAGGAGCCGCTGCGCCCAGCCCCGAAGATAGCTGAAGGTTCCTTTCAGCGGCTGCGAAAGAAAGCTTTGGTTCGCCTGCTCTTGCGTGTTGATGACCACCGAATGAATCGGCGCCCTCTGCGCCATTTCGTGAATCGCGCGCCCCTGCCCGCCCACGTCGATGACGAGGCCGCCTTCGGGAACGAAGCTCAGAAGCGAGCGGCGGTGCAAAAATCTGCGCACACCGGTAATGGCATTGTACTCGGTCAGGCCCCGGGAGTCGGGCTGCGTGTACTCGGCGCGCGAGCGTGCGGCGGTGGGATTGTTCCAAGCCAGCGGGTCGCCGGCGGCCTGCCCGCATGTCAACGCGGGGGCCTCTGTGACGTAAAACGTCGCACAGGCCAAGCTCAAAACCAATACGAGACGAATTTTCGCGCGCCTTAAACCCATTTCAGGCGTTTAATGCACGCCGGGTGCCTAACGCATGTTTGGGTCTCTCGGCTTTGCCCTCGAATTAATTCGGGCAGTTCAAATCGATGAATTTGATGAGCGGTCCCGCCGCGCGCGAGCCGTTCATCGTTCCCAGTGAAAGGCTGATCAGCTCCACCTCGATCGGATGCGTGGCGGCCTCGAGCGTGTAGGCGCCCGAGTAACCGACGTAAGAGCTCGCATTGACCGACTGATAGTTCGGATTGCCGACGATCGGGCCGTTCACGGAAGCTTGAAGCAAAGCCTTCACGGCTGCGGCATTCGGTACCTCGCGGGTCCATTTGACCGGCATGATACGGGGAGCCGGCGGAGGATAGTAAGTGCTAAGGGAGATTTCCACTTTCTCAGTCTTCGAAAGATTGGTGATCACACACGTCTGCACGACGCGCGCCGTGTGGTTTCTTGAAGCATTGTCGCGAACCTTTTTGAGCTTGAAGTACGCGAGGTCGCCAAGCGGGCCTTGGGCGAATGACGAAGCCGAAAATAGAAATATGGCGAGAACGACCAACGATTTCATGCGCGCCTCCTCAGGCAAATCAAAGCCGGAAGTTTATTCGACATCGGTGCCGCCCGCCACCCGGCGCACGCAAAATGCACAAATTTCGGAACCGTCAAAACTTTGTTCGCCCGGCGGGCCGGGTCCGGGCGGCCCGGCTGGCAGCGGAAATGCATCGCCATTCAGCCATGCGTCTGCTTTGCTACGCCCTATCCATTCTCGTTTTCGCCATCGCCGTGGCCCTTCCGCTCGATGCGGCAAGAGCCGGTGCATGCGGAGGCGCGGTCTCGGCGCCGCCGAAAGATATCTTCACGTTTTTCGAAAACAACGAATACGAGCGAAACGCGTTCATGTACGCGACTCCCTGGCCCTTCGCCGAAAGCCTCGCGCTTTTGCGCGCGCTCCCGGCCAAGCCCGACCCCGCTCTGCTCGATCGCAAGTCGGCGTTCACCCTGGCCGCCGCCGTCGTTCATTCGTGGAAATCGGCGGAACGCCTGTTTTCTACGGAGCTGATCGAGTGGGCGCTCAACAACTACAGCATTCTGGACATGTCGTGGATTCATCTGAGCGAGCGGTTTCGAAACCGCTTTAAGCGGCAAACCCCGGCTCAGCCGGCCGAGCGGCTGTTTCTTCACGGGCCGCAGATCGAGAGCCAGTACGGCGCGCGAAGCGGGCGCGGAGAGTTCGCACGGCGCTTTGAAGGTTACTCGGTCAAGCTGCCCAGATTGACCCGCATACTCGGTAAAGTCTGGCGATCGGCGAAACCGCTAACGGCTTCCGCCCTCGTAGATTTCGAAATCAACGTGCACACGCTCATGCGCGGCAACGCGCTCTTCGAGGAAGGCTGGCTCATGAACTGGCGCAACCGCCGCTTTCACGAAAAAGGGCTCGTCAAAATCTACAATATCGGCTTTGACTCCCCGTTTGGCCTCGTCTTGAAGCATGCGGGCGAGCCCGTCGGCGTCCTGTCGTTCGACATCATCGGAGAGGCGCTGTACTTGAACCACATTCAAAGCGTGCGGGCGAAGCTCTTCGAACAACTGCCGAACGGAACGCTCGAGTACGCCCGCGACCGAAACGGCCGGCTGAGAAGGGCCGCCGCCAACCCGATGGCCCACAATCTCGATTTCAGCGCGCTCGCGATCGAGCTTGCGCGCGAGATCGCGCTCGAGTTCGGCTTCAAAACGCTCATCATTCAAGGCGGGCGAAACAACAAGTGGATCCGCCCTCACGGCGTCGAGCTGCCCGATCTTACCGTCGAAAAGGCCGAGTCCATCTACGACAGGCCCGCACAAGAAGCCGGAGCTACGCCCGACGCGTTCGGCAACTGGGTTCTGCCGCTCACGTCACCGTGACGGACACTGCAAGGTCTCGTGTTCGTTCCGCACGATCGAACTTTCGTCGTCAGTGGCGCGTCTGAGTACCGGCGAGGTCCTCGATCGTTGCGACCATCTGTGACGGATTGATGGGTTTGGCCAAGTGATCACTGCAGCCGACGTTCAAACACTTTTGCCGGACATCGCTGAGGACGTGAGCGGTCAAGGCGACGATAGGTTTTCGGTATCCCGACGATCGAAGCTTTGCCGCGGCCGTGTAGCCGTCCATTTCGGGCATCTGGATATCCATTA
>DASUEL010000211.1:0-2129 GCA_036275095.1 Bdellovibrionales bacterium | reverse complement strand
GCGGATGTGCAACGCCCCGCCCACCGTGCCGCCGGTGAGCTGCCGCGTGATCGAGTGCGGAATTTCGCTTCCGCCGAACTCGTAAAATATGTCGTAGTTCCCTTCGCGTTTGATGCCGTCTTCGGGCGACGGCATCGCCTTGAGGACCGCGGCTTCGGTGTGCGAGACGAGAACCGCGTTATTGCCGGCAACGACGTTGATCGCACCGCTCTTGCCTTCGTGGTAACGGATATTGACCATCTCGCCCAGCCGCTTCAGAAGCGCGTCCCGGCGATCCCGTTCGTCGTTCGCGACCCCTCCGCCGACTTCGACGCTCGCAACGGCCTCGTTGAGCTTCGCGATCTCCTTGGCAAGCGTGTTGATTTCGGTCACGTGGGCGATGATTTGCTGGTCGATATCGCTTTGCACGGCGGTCAGCTGACGGTGTACGCGATGAAAATCGCCCGTAACCGCCGCCGCTGTCGAGCGCACGAGATCGCGCGTCGCCTGGCTCTCAGGGCTATTGGAGAGCTCGCGAAAGGCATTGAAAAACTCAGTCACGAATTTGTTGAGGCCCTTCGCCATATGTTCGTTATAAACGTCTTCGACGCGCATGATGTTCTCGGCTTTGCCCTTCGTGAAACCGAGCCGGCCATTTTCGGTCTGGATTTGTTTTTCGATGAACTCGTTTTTGACCTGCGTGACCGCCGACTGCTTGGCGCCGGTGCCCATGCGGGTCTTTCCGTGTCCGACCGGAACGTTGGTCTGAAACTCGACACGCTGGCGCGAATAGCCCTCGACGTCCTTGCTCCCAATGTTGTGAGCAACGGTCTGCAGCGCCGACTGGCTGTTCATCATGGAGCGCTTACCCACATCCATGATGGAGTTTATTTTCGCGGCCACCTTTACGCCTCTTTACTGATGAACTGGCCCGACTGAGCGGTCGCCTCGACCGCGCTCGCCTGGCCTTTACGCTTATAAGTTTTGTTCTCAGCAAGGTTGTTTCGAAGGGCGTTCATCGAGCCTTCGAAAGTTTTTAGAGCCGATTGAATGAGCTTTTCGTTTTGTTCGTTGTACTCGCGGATGCGTTTAATCATGAGGTCGAGCGTCGAGTGAATCGTTCGCAGCTTTTCACCTTTGTCGCCGCCGAGTTTGACGGCGAGATCGAGTAAGCGCGGCTGCGCTTCGGGCATCTTGAGTTGCGGAAGCAGTTCGCCGACCACCGCTTGGCGCGCGCGCTCGAGCACGCGGAGCTTGGTGATCATCATTTCTTTTGCACGATTGTTTTCTGTGATGGCGTCGAGGTCGGCTGCGATGAGAACGTCTTTTTCTCCGCGCACCATCTCGAGAAGGTGCCTATAGATGCCGACTTCATCTTCGAGGATTTGAACAAGTTTAGAATACAGTTCTTCGATGTTCATTCATTCCATCCATGGAAAGCGAACAATTCTTCGGGTGCGCGGCCATCCGCGCGCCTCGCTTGGTTTACTCAGCCGCTCTACTCATCGCCGTTCTCGGCGCGCATTGTCGACGCATGCTCATCAACGAGTTTGTCGGCGACCGCACGGGCATTCACTTTGTACTGGCCACCGTCGATGAGCGCGCGGAATTTCGCGACCTTCGCTTCGTCGACGTCGTTCAACCCTTGGCTCGCGATTTCTTTCGCTTTCTTGATGTCTTGCGCGCGGCCCGAGAGATCGACTTTCGCGGAGTTGCTGATGCTTTCTTTGGAGACCGTTCCAAGTTTGTCTTGGACGTTTTTTTCGGTCTTTTTTACGGCGCTTCCTGCGACGCCCGCCAACGCGGAATTGGTTTTATCAGTGACCTTCATTCTTGCCTCCAAAGCTTAAACGAACGACTTACTAACAGGGTATCATAGTGAGACGGCCCGGCAAAGCCTTGTCCAGAAAGGGAAAAAGAACCAGCCGGGACTTTCGTCAGCAACCTAAGTCATTGCGGATTCATGACGTTTTCTTCAATAACAATTCGCGTCCCCGACATTCGTCAATGACGCAAAACCGCGTCCCCGCCGGGCAACTCGACCTAAGCAGCAAGCCCAATGCCATACTGTAGTCGCAATAGCGTGATTACACCCCGGACCCGTCTTCAAAGAGGGACCTTTTTGGGCCGCTGTCGCCGGACTGGCGCCC
>DASUEL010000210.1:0-2000 GCA_036275095.1 Bdellovibrionales bacterium | reverse complement strand
CAATGCCGATGCCGGTATAACGGGAGTCGTACGTGCCCGCGATCGTGATCTCTTCGGACGCAGAGGTAACAGTGATCTCACTTCCGCCGTGAATCGTCGGCCCCGGCAATGATAACCCGAGCGACTCGAGTTCCGGCATGCCTTTCGTGCAACCCGTCGTGAACAGCAGGATCATGAGAATTTTCAGAAATGCGCGTACGCCATTCGAAGCGCCTTCGAAAGACGAGTTCAGGGCCATCCGCGTGGGTGTCCAGGTACGGACCGAATTAGCACCATTGCGCATTACTTAATTGTTCGGAACTTCAGGTGAAATCTTGACCTAGGTCGGGCCCGACCCAAGCCTCGAAACGGGTCGTTTCGTGACAGGCCGAGGCAAGAGCTTGAAAGCTATAGAGAAGGCTCGTGCCAACGCAAGCATCATCAGAAAGTTTTTTTTGTCCTACACGCGTGAATCTCGGATCGAGCGTATCAAAACGGGATTTTCAGGCTGAAAACTCGCGTCTTTCGGAGACGTTACGCGACGACTTTCACCTTGTCGGCGCCTTCGGCCGTGTAATCTGAGAACGGAGTCTTCACGATGACGGGCTGGCCGGCCTCATCAATGAATCCTCGTACTTTGAAGAGTTTGAGTGCCTCACTTTTGCCCTTCACTTCGGCCGAGCCGGCGAATTCAAGAATGAATTTTTCTTTGACGAGCTCGGCGGTCACGTCGCTGACGAGCAAGTCGGTTCCGAACGCTTTGGTCGAAGACTCGATTCGCGAAGTCATGTTCACGGTATCGCCAATGACGGTATATTCCATGCGCTCGGAGGAGCCAATCGTACCCGAAATCGCGCGACCCGAATGAATTCCGATTCCGATCTTGATCGGCGTTTGGCCACGAACGGCCCGGCGCTCATTCAGCTCGTTCAAAGCGATTCGCATTTCAAGGCATGCTTTGACGGCATTATACTGATCGTTGCCTGTGCTTTTGGGAGCGCCCCAGACGGCCATGATCGCGTCGCCGATGAACTTGTCCACGACGCCGTGGTTTTTGTTGATGATTCCCACCATGATCGCGAAATATTCGTTCAACATGTTGACGACTTCTTCAGGTGAGTGGCCTTCGCTGAACTTGGTGAAATCTCGGATGTCGCTGAAGAAAACGGTTACCTCTTTGTTGCTTCCGCCGAGTGAAAGATCGCCTTGCAGGAGGTCTTCCGTGATCGACGAGCCGTGAAACTTATTGAAGACGTTTTTGATTTTGTCCCGTTCTTTCAGACCTATCGTCATGTCATCGAAGGCTTGCGCGAGCTCGCCAACCTCATCTTTCGAGTTTACGTCGGATTTCGCGTCGAAATTACCGCGTGCCACTTCGCGAGCCATTTCGACGAGCCGCTCGATCGGTGCCGTGAGCGTGACCGAGAACAAGAATACGAAAAAGAAAGCGGCCGAGAGGACGACGCCCGTGATCATGATGACGTTACGGCGAACGGCTCGGGCGGGTTCGAGAATGACGTTCTCGTCGACCTGCGCGATCACGGTTACATCAAACGCGGTTTTCGCGAAAGCACCGCGGATTCGCCTGCCATCATGCGGATCCGTGAACGCCTTTTCTTGCTTCGCGCGCACGGACTGCCGGAGCGCCGCCGCGACGACCGGAATGTCGGCCGCCGAATAAGCGTTGGTCAGCCACTCCTCATTCGGGTGGGCGAGAATCTGGCCCTTTTCGTCGACGAGGTAGATCTCGCGCTCCGAAATGGTGGCGAAAATCTGTTGCAGCCGATTCACCGCGAGATCGGCCAACACCACATGCGTGGTGCGCTGGAGCTCGTCTTTGACGAGGGGAATTGCGATCGTCAGAAGTGGCGGCTGCTGAATGGCTTCCCCAGACTCGCTCTTGCGGGCCGGAAGCGACGAGTTTCTGATGATCGGCTTGTCTTTCACGAATGCCTCGAGAATCGGAAATTTTCTCACCGAGCGCACCGAATCAATGTAGTCGCGCGTTTCGCCGTAGTTCT
>DASUEL010000209.1:0-5006 GCA_036275095.1 Bdellovibrionales bacterium | reverse complement strand
GGGATGTCGACGGCGGCGCCCAGGCTTTGCGGGAGATAAAAATTCGAGTTGTTGGCCGGGCAGATGAGCTTTTCGCGCTGGAAGTGCTCCGGTCGCAACTGCTCGCGCGCCTCCTGCAAACGCTTCAGATAATAATCGAGCGCCTCGATTTGCGCCGGGCTACGGCGCTCGCGATGAGCTTGTGTCAGAGCCTGATTGACCCGGCCGTAGAGGGCTTGTAGCTGTGCGCCGGCCCGCCCGTGCTCGGCGCGGGCCTCATCCATCGATCGAACAGGATACCTGAGCTCACCCCGGCTCGTGTCGTCATGCCCGCACGTCCCGATGATCGTCATCGCGACGTTTGCGTCACCTCCAGCGATGCGAAGCGCGAGCTCCCAAGCCCAGCCGGGCTTGAGGTCTTGATGGTCAGGGTCAGCGGTCGTGTTTTGCAGCGACGGTCTACCCTCCAGCCGTCGGCGGCTCGGCCGTTTATCGCCGGGCGGATAGTTTTTGAAATCGAGCTCCGAGACCTGCGCGTAAAACCGTTTCGTGAGCTCGCCCAGGCAGGGGCTTTTGTCGTGAAGACCTGCGAAATGGGAGTTGATGCCCGTGTTACCGACGCCCACCGAATCGAGCGAGGTGTAAGCGGAAGGCCTTACGACGCTGCGGTATTCGGCAATGAGCGGCCCTATGCCCGGAATGAGCCGGGTATATTGCATCGCTCGATCCACCATGGTCATGCGCGCATCAGGCGCGGCGCGTGCTCTTTCATCTGAAGGCCTCGGGCTCGCGTCCGCGATCTTGCGTTCGAGTGAAAACAAATCACTGTCGGTAATCGCTCCGAGAATTTCAGGCGGCAAGCTGTCTTCGTGGCGAGGCCCTCCGACGGGCACGTGAATCTCTTTGCCCGTTACGGGGTCTTTCTTGACGACGGTGAGGCCGGCCCAGACAGAACACGTAGCTAAAATCAGAGAGAGCGCGAGCCAAGGCCTCATCTCTTGATCTTGCCATCGTGCAGGGCAAAAGAAATCGTGCTTTAGTCGAGAAGCGGGCCCAATCCCCGCGGATCGTGCTAGAATGAGCCATGCCGCTGGTTGTTCCGCTCGCATTGTTCATTGCGCTCATTTGGCCGGGGCCGCTCGAGGCCTCGCAAGACTTCGCTTGCTCGGGCCCGCTCAAGGCATTTCGAAAAACCGGAAAGAAGGCGGCCGTCCTCATCGAACGCGAGCAGTTCGCTCTCGTTTCAGGGGCGCCCTCCGATCAAGTCTTCTTCGGCGATTCGGCCGTTGATTACTTGGTTTCGGTGCGGCCGTGGGCGGGTCTCCAATATGAAGTGAATCCGAAATATAAGTCCGTCGTGAAAGTTGCGACCGATCAGCAAAATTTTTTCGATGTCACGGCCGGCACGGGTGCCTCCGCCCTGACCAAGCGCTGCAAGCTCGATTATCTCTGAATACCTGGCCAGCGACCGAACTCCGGTACTTGGTCGTGTTCGAATCGAAGAGTGACTCGACTTTGGTTATGTGGCGGGCCGGCGATTCCCGGGCCCGCGACCCCGGCCGCCGCACCTAGATCCAGAAATCCCGCCGCCTGAGGCCATTCAATAAATTAAAGTCTGAGCCTTTCCGAAGAGTTACCTGATGAGTACCAAGAAAAAAGGCGACCTTTCGTCTGATTTGGCCAACATGTTGTTGGACGATCCCGAGGTCACCAAAAAGACTCAGATTCCCGAGCAAAAGCCGAAGGGCGCGGTGTCGCAGCAGACTGCCGTGAAGCCCGCGAAGGCTCGGGAGCCGACGTCGCTTTTCAGGCCGGGCGGAGATTTGAGTCAGGTCGCAGAGCCGATGACATCGACGGGCTTCGAGCAGAATATCTCGAAGGCCGAACACCTGCGTCTCGCGCAAGACAAGATCTTGGAGCTCGAAGACGAGATCGAGCGGCTCCGCATGGAAAACGAGCAGCTCGCGGCCTCGAATCAAGCCATGAAGAGCGAATCCGAGGAGCTGGTTCAAAAACTCGTCGCCGTCGAAAAGCGCGGCCGCGAAATGCAAGGCGCGCACAACGACGAAAAGAATCTCCTGAAGGCGAGCCTCACGGCGAAGGACAAAGAAATTCTCAACCTGCGCTTGAAGGTCGAGGAGCTGCAATCGCGCCTCCTCGGTGACCTCAAAAAGATTCGCGTGCGGGAGCGTGAGCTCGAGAACCGTTTGGAGCTCGCGAAAATGGAAGGCGCCGCGGTCATACGCAGCAAAGACGAAGTGATTCTCGATTTGAAGAGACAGGTCGATCAGCTCGCGCAAGAAGTCGAAAGCTTCAAAATGAAGTCGCAAGGGCTCAATCAACAGATCGAAGTGAGTGAAGACAGAATGCGCCGGGCGGTGAAGGCCTTGAGACTGGCCTTGTCGATGCTCGACGGCGAAGAGGGCGTCGTGACGCCCCTGAAGAAAGCGGAGTGATGGTACGTCGCATACTACTTCTCGATGACGAGCCCGGGTTGGCCCACCGTCACGAGAGCATTTTGAAAGGCCGCGGCTACGAGGTTCTGAGACCTCGGAGCTTGGCCGACGTGCGCGTATTGGCCGACTCCGGCCAAGTGTCTCTAATCGTACACAGCTGCAACAAAACCAAGACTCACGAAGGCCTCTGCACGGAGCTTTCCGAAAAGTATCCGCATCTTCCGACGCTGCACCTCGAAACCGGCAACGGAATCAGCAAGGCTCACCGCAAAGGCGGAGTTTTGCACCGGGTGATCGGCCATCTCGGGCCCGAGCGCGCGCTGGTGAATAACGTGCGCGCGCTGACGGAGCTCGGCCGCCTCAAATATCGCGACAAAGTCCAGCGCTCGATCTTAGGGGAAATACAACTCCTCGACGGTCTTTTGCAGGAGCTCGAAACCCCCAAGTTGACCTATCTCATGCTGGAACAACTCGAAGCTTGGACCGGCGCGACCAACGTCTTCTGGCTGGCTCCGGGAGATGTCGACTACTACCTCAATGAGATGTGGAAGATTCAATCGATCTCTTCAGCCGAGGCGTTCGTGCGGCCCGCCGAGAGCCGCATCGTTACGCGCCACCCGATCGAGTTCGAGGAAATTTCGGCTCATTTGAACGAGGTCGCGAAAGTTTGGGATTACCACTGGCGCTCCGCGAAGGGGCCGTCGATCTCCCAAAAGGTCGCGGTACTTCCCGTGACCGACCCCGACGATCGTTCGATTTTGGGCTACTTCTTCGTGATCGATCCGCAACGCATGAAGATGGGGACTAAGTACTGGCTGAATCGATTCGCTTTGGCGTACAAACAATCGGTCAAGTACATGGAAGCGCGCGGCCTTTGCTACATCGACGACGTGACCGAGCTCTACAATCAACGCTACCTGGGCCTGGCCCTCGACGCGGAGATCAGCCGTGCCAAGCGAAACAACACGCCGTTCTCGGTCTTATTCATGGACGTCGACCATTTCAAACAGGTCAACGACAAGCACAGCCACCTGGTCGGCTCGGCCGTGCTCCGTAAGATCAGCCGGATCCTCAAAAAGAATATCCGCAATTTCGACTATGGTTTCCGGTACGGCGGCGACGAGTACATGCTGCTTCTGGTGAACACCAACTCCGAGGCCGCCCGCATCGTCGGCGAACGCATTCGCAAGGAAGTCGAGAACACCGTATTCCGCGCCGAGGGCGCCGAAGTCAAAGTGACCTTGAGCATCGGCGTGGCGTCGTTTCCTGAACACGCGGCGACGAAAGAAGAAATCATCGCCTTGGCCGATAAAGCGATGTATCATGGCAAGAACAAAAGCCGTAATATCGTTTTTGTCGCTAGCTAAACAATGAAGAAAATCAAACTTGTCCTCAGTGACATGCATTTAGGGCGGGGACGAACCCTCCCCGGCGGCCTCACGAACTCATTCGAGGAGTTCTATTACGACGAGCAGTTCGCCGAGTTCCTGAACTATTACACCACTGGTGAGTTCGAGGGGGCCGAAGTCGAGCTCATCATCAACGGCGACATCTTCAACTTCCTGCAGGTCGACTACAATGGGCATTACTTGACCGTTCTGACCGAAAGCATTTGTCTCGAAAATTTGCGCACCATCGTAGAGGGACATCCTGTCTTTTTCGACGCGCTAAAAGAGTTCCTGGCCGATCCAAAGCACAAACTGACGTACGTCATCGGGAACCACGACCAACCGATGCTGTGGCCGGGGTGCCAGCACTACCTGAACGAATATCTCGGCACGCAAGTGCGCTACCGGAGCATCATCTACTTCTTCGACGGCGTTCACATCGAGCACGGCAACATGCACGAAGCCGCCAACCGGCTCGATCCCAAGAAATTCTTCCTCAAAAAAGACCTGCCGGAACCGATTCTGAACCTGCCTTTCGGTTCGCACTTCTTCGTCGATTTCGTGCTGAAGATCAAACACGTGCGCCCCTACGTCGACAAGGTTCGCCCGTTCAAGGCATTCATTCGCTGGGGCCTCGTGCACGACACGTGGTTTACGGTAAAGACGCTCGTCAAGCTGCTCAGGTTCTTTCTGCGTACCGCTCTGACACGTGACGCGCGCCATCCGTGGTCGCCGAGACGAATTGTGGAGATTGTGAAAGAAAGCGCCGTGTTTCCCGATCTCGAGACCGCGGCCGAGAAGATTCTGTACGATGACCGCGTGCACACCGTCATCTTCGGCCATTCGCACGTCTACATGTACCGGCAATTCGGGCCGCATAAAGAATATTTCAATACTGGAACGTGGACAGAGCTGACCTCCCTTGATATCACTTCGCTCGGCAAAATCACGAAGCTGACGTACGTGCTTCTGGAGTACCCCGAAGCCGGAACCGAGAGCGAAGAACCGGTGAGGCCGCGCGGCCGCCTCAAAGAGTGGCGCGGTTACCATCGTATCGAAAAGGATGTAGACGTCTCATGATTCGAATCATCAACGAAACCGTCGAGCTCGGAGCCAACGATATTCAGCGCTCCGCCGACGGCCTGGCGAAGCTGCGCGCGCGCCGCGATCTCGGGTTTCTCGA
>DASUEL010000208.1:0-13282 GCA_036275095.1 Bdellovibrionales bacterium | reverse complement strand
CTTCGCTTCGCGCGCTCAGCCGCGATCTCGACATCAGTATTTCGACCGCGCTTCAGGCGTACATGACGCTCGAAAATCAAGGATTGCTCGAAGCGCGGCCGCAGTCGGGCTTTTACGTCAGGAGCCGGCTGGTCGCGGCCTCGAGCCAGCCCGACATGACGAAGCCGCCGATGACGGCGGTCAGGCCCGGCAAGGCCGAGGTGATGACCGATGTATATCGCGCGATGGGGCAAAGGGAGATGGTTCCGCTGGGCGCGGCCAATCTGCCGACCGAGCTTCTGCCGACCCGCCAGCTGCACGCGATGCTCGCGCGCATGACGAGGCTCTATCCGGATGAGGCGATGGCGTACGACACGCTCCCCGGAAACGAACGGCTCCGGCGCGAGCTCTCAAAACGCTCCATCACGCTCGGCTCGGCCTACGCGCCGGGCGAGATCGTTACGACCGTGGGCTGCATGGAGGCGGTGAATCTCGCCCTGCGCGCGACAACCTCGCCCAACGCGATCGTGGCCGTCGAGTCGCCGACCTATTACGGAATTCTTCAGTCGGCGGCCGCGATGGGACTGCGGGTGCTCGAGCTTCCGACCGAGGCGTCGACCGGCCTTTGTCTGATGCATCTCGAGCGTGCGCTCAAGCGCTTCCCCGTGAAAGCGGTCGTCGTGACGCCGAACTACAATAACCCCTTGGGTTCGCAAATGCCGGTTGCGAACAAACAAAAGCTCGCGGAGCTCGCCGCGCGATTCGAGGTGCCGGTCATCGAAGACGACATCTACGGCGACCTGCCTCATGACGGCGAGCGCGGCGCGGCCGTGCGGGCGTTCGACAAAAAGAACTGGGCGATCTATACGTCGTCGTTTTCGAAAACGCTTTCGCCGGGCTACCGGGTCGGGTGGGCGGTGCCGGGCCCGCGATTTTTCGAAAAGATCGAGCGCATGAAGTTCACCGAGACGGTCGCGACGGCCACACCGGTGCAGATGGCGGTTGCCGAATATCTGCGCAACGGCGGCTACGACCGCTGGCTCCGCAAACTTCGCAAGCAGCTCAAGGTGCAGGTGGAGTGCGCGACCCAGGCCGTGCTGCGCGCGTTTCCTGAAGGAACGAGAGTCACGCGCCCGAGCGGCGGCTTCGTCTTGTGGGTGGAGCTTCCGAAACGCGTGGATGCGCTCGCACTTCATACGGCATGCCTCAAGAAGGGCATCAGCATCGCGCCCGGCCCGATCTTCTCGACGCACAATCGCTACGGAAATTTCATCCGTTTGAACTGCGGAAACGTTTGGTCGGCGAAGATCGAGAGAGCCATTAAGACGATCGGGGAAATGGCCGCGAAGTAGGATTCGCGGCCGCGAGGAAAGGCGCGAGGCCGCTAGGAGAGCTCGATGAGCGTGAGCTCAGGCGTGGTGCCGAGCCTGGCGGGCGGGCCCCACGTTCCGGTGCCGACACTCACGTATACCCACATGGATTCGTGGCGAAAGAGCCCGGCCAAGTACGTGTGAAAAAACCGCGCCACTTGCGTCCACGGAAAGAACTGTCCCCCGTGGGTGTGACCCGAGAGCTGCAGATGAAACCCGGCCTTGTGAGCTTCGTCGGCGTAGCCTGGCCGGTGCGAAAGCAAAACCTTGAAATGGGCCTCTTCACCGCCGAGAGCCGCGCGCCCGGGGTTGGGCGCCTCACCCAAGCGCATTTGCGCGGCGGCCGGATCGGTGATGCCCCCGATCCAAACCCGTAAACTTTCGTGCTCGATGAGCTCGCCCGAGTTCAGGAGAATCTTGGTGCCGTGACGCTCGAGCTCCGGAATCCATTGATCGATGCGGTGGTAGTACTCGTGATTGCCGGGCGCGAAGTAGACGCGGCCGCGCGGCTCCAGCTCCGAAAACGCCAAAATCTCGTTTTTATGAATGGAGGCCGGGCCGTCGAGAATGTCGCCGGTCAATACCGTGAGATGCGGGTCGAGTGCCCGCACCTTCGCGACGACGCGCTCGACGTACCGGCGGCCGATCGTGGGGCCCACGTGCAAATCGCTGATCTGCACGATGCGAAGGCCGCGCAGTCCTTCGTGCGCGCCTTCGAGCGGCACGCGCACACGCTTGATTTGAGGCCCGGTGAACGCGCGCCACGAGCCCAAGAGAGTGAGCGCGAACGCCGCGGTGAAAACGCGCGGGCCCGAGAGCGCCGCGCGAACGGCGCCGGCGTTTTCGGTGAAACTCGAAACGAAAAATGTTAGATCGCGAAGCACCGTGAGCACCAGGAGCCAGCTCATGATGGCCATGCACACGTAACTCGCTTGCTGGGCCAGCGGAGCCCAGGCGGGCGGCTCGCGGTCGCGCGGGCGCCAGTGCACGACGGGAAGACTCCAAAGCGTTACGCTGATGACGAGCAGAAGCGCCCACCACGCCGGGGTCTCGGCGAGCCTGAGCCCGATGTAGGCGGTCAGGCCGTAGTGAATCGCGCTGAAAATGACGAGAAACGTATTGAACGAGCGTCGCATGCGGTTCGTTCAGTCTACTGTGATCGGGCCCCGCGGTCCACGCCGAGCACCGCGCTAACTTGTAACAGTTTGTAACGGCACGGCCTGAATGCCTCAGCTTCGCCCTTTCCTTCTAGCGAATAGGCCGGCATAATTTTTCATATAGGAGAGCCATCGATGAGCCATCTTCGCCGAATATTGTTGGCCTTGACGGCGACCGGCGTGTGCGCGTGCGCGAGTACCGCCGTGAAAAACCATGCAGCGTTTCTCGAAAAGCCGAACCCGGTTTTCGAGCCGGGGCCTGACGTCGGGGAGGGCGAGCTCGTATTTTTGGCGGAGATCGCAAGCGGCACCACACTCAAACACGAGTTTCGTACCGCCTCGGGTTCGTTATTTTTGGACCGGGTGGTCTGTTACAAGCCGTATCCGCTCTCATACGGCATCACTCCAGGGCGCTTCAACGACGACGGTGACCCGCTCGACGTCGTGGTTGTCGGAAACGAAAGCGAGTACCGGCGCATGATTTCAGGCGGCTCTCCGGTCGCGCGGCCGGTTCGAGTCGTCGGGCTTTTGAAAATGGAGGAGTGCGAAGGGCCGCCGTGCGGAAAATACGGCTGGATGCAAGACTACAAAGTGCTGGCGGTCGACCCAGCTGATTCGCGCTATGCTGAAGTTCGCGAAGCCGTGCAGCTTCCGATGGCGCTTCGCGAAAGTTACAGCTCGTTTTTCTCGAACTACAAAGGAGCGAAAGGCGGCGGTTCGTACACGCGCGTAACCGGAATCGGGTCGCGCAAAGACGCGCTCACCTTCATCGAAAAGGGATTCCCAGCCGCGAAGAGTTCGGTGCGAGCTCGCGAAATCGAGACCTGCCGAATGCGGTATCGCGCGGCCGAGAATGCACGCTCGAAGCACGGGCAGGGCGAGCTCGAAAAAGACACGGGCTACCTGGAGTGCCTCCAGCGCGTGCACGACGCCGCCTTTGTGCCGGGGCATCCTTCATTCGAATTCTTTTTGAAATTCAACGCGGCCCAACGTGCGCTCGAGCTCGGCGAAGCCGGGGTGACGCTCGAAAATGCGATCTCGAGGCATCAAGCGCGCCGCGAACAAAGGAAAACCCATTATCGATTCGTCTCGTACGACCGGCCGTCGCCGCCCGCGACCGGGAACCCCGTGTTCGAGTGGGTGAAGACGAAGCCGGGAGCCGAAGGCTGCGCGCCCTCGGCTCCGCCTCAACATTACATGAACAATCCGCTCGTCGATTCGGTGAATTGAACGCCCGGCTTCGCGCTTCGCGCGGGCGTTAGGCCGAGCAGGCGCTGCATGATCGGGAAAATCTCGGTTTGCGGGAATCGGCCCAAGTTGAGCGGTGCCTCGAAGCTCGGACCCCGGGCGAACAGACCCGCGTCGAGCTCCGGATAAATCGGAATGTGCCCGTGCTCGCCCCGCGGGGTTTTCTCGGTCGTGATGAACTCACAGGTGAGCCCTTGCCCCATGCTGTAGCCGGGCAGGCTGTCGATCGCGCAAATCGCCTCGGGGAACGCGTCGTAACCGGCCAGCATGGACCTTTCGAGCACGACGTAGCCGGCGGCGGAATTCGCGTGCAAGAAGTCGAGCACTTCCGCCTCGAGCGCAGGCTCGCGAACGTAAATCGGTGCCGTCGCGCAGCTCGTGTGCGCGATCGCCTTCCACGAGACGATCTTGTCGTCTTGCACGTCGAGCCAGCCCTGCTCGCGAAAGAGCGAATTGATGTTGATGCGCTTGGTGAAGTTCAGCGCGCCGTGATCGCCGAAAACGAGCACGTCGGTTTGCGTGAGATCGACGCGCTCGAATACGGCTGCGACCATCTCTTCGATGAATGCGTACGTGCTCAGAACGCGGGGTGAGCCGCGCCCGTGGTCGTGAATGTCATGGTCGAGCGAGTCGATGTGGAGCATGACGACGTCGGCACCGAGGCGGTTCAGCGCGATTTCGAACGCGATGAGCAGGTTGCGGTCGAGATCGTACCGGTCGCGGGTTTCGACAAAATCGGGATGCCTCTCGACGAGCCTTCGCAGCTCGGGCGTCGCGTGCCGCGCGGCCGGCTCCCAGTAATCGTGCGGGTTTTGCGGGTCGAAGACTTCGGGCAGGCACCAGCTCACGTTCGCGCCCAAGCTCGTCGGCCAATGAAGAACGCAGGTTCTGTACCCGTTCTGCTCGGCCAGGTCCCAAATCGGCGGGGCTTTGAAGTGAGCCGATTGCAGGTAGAAATCTTTCGATTCGCCTTGCTTCCAGTTGTGCACGTCGTTCGGGTTGAAGATCGCGTTGGCCTGGATGCCGTGTTTCGCCGAGGACGTACCGGTCACGATCGACGCGTGACATGGCATCGTCAGCGACGGGTAAATCGGGATGAGCGCTTCGGCCCACGCGCCTTCATGGGCAAGTTGTCCCAATGTTCCTGATTTATACAAATAGCCTTCGGGCCTTAGACCGTCGACCGAGACCACCACGAGCCGAGCCGCCATCTTGCAATGATGAGTCAAACCCGTTGCGGAATTATCACGACAATTTGCATTTCAAGACACAGAGGCGAGGTCCAGTTGCCACAGGTCGGCATGATTTCAGGTTGGACATTTGGTGGGGGGTTTAAGAAAATAGTCGTTGTGTGAGATGGGAGAAATCATCATGGCTGAAAAAGAAAAAGAAGAGAAAGAAGACAAAGGAGCGGAGCCGCGGGCGCTGCTCGAAGAGAAAGAGCTCTTCAAGGCGCGCACCATTTTGATCAGCGCGCCCGTCGACGCGAAGCTGGCGCACGTCGTAAACACGAAGCTTCTCGCGCTCGAGCGTGCCGACTCCAAAGAGCCGGTCTACATTTACATCAACTGTCCCGGCGGTGAAATTCACTCCGGCTTCGCGATTTTCGACATGATCCGGTTCATCTCGCCCAAGGTTTACACGATCGTGTCGGGCTTGGCCGCGAGCATGGGCTCGCTGCTCGCGCTGGCCGCTCCCCGTGAGCGCCGCTACGCGCTTCCGAACGCGAAATTTCTGATCCACCAGCCGTCGGTTTATGGCGGCCTCGGAGGCTCAGCCTCGGATATCGAGATCCACGCGAAAGATCTCATCGACACGAAAAACCACATCATCCGGATTTACTCCGAAGAAACCGGCCAATCCGAAGAAAAGGTGCGGGCGGCGCTCGACCGCGACTACTGGATGACGGCCAGCCAGGCTCTCGAATGGGGCCTGATCGCGAAAGTGGTCAAGACCCGCGGCGAGATCAAATAACAGCGGCTGAAATACCCGTTTTGCAAACGATGAATCGAAAGACGCGGCCCCAGAGCCGCGTTTTTTTCGTGAAGCTAACGCTTATGGCTTCCAGATCGGCTCGGCGGGTGTCGGCACCTGACGGGCGTCGATGATGAGACCGGGCGCGCGGCCGTCTTTGTCGAGGGTGATTCCGGCGGGGCTGCCGTTCTTGAACTGCGCGCTCCAGGCGCCGATGATTTCACGATACATGAGATTGGGATCGTAAAACGAGAGCCTTCGATGAGGTTGCGCGACGTTGCTCCAATGCCGCGTGAACAGAATCGACGTCAGCCCGACCGGCGCGCGCTCGCGGCCGATGAGCTCGTCGTTCACGAGTACCGTGCGCTCCCAATGGCTGCGCAGCTCGGCCGTCAGAACGCCCGCCACTTCGAGAAACGAAACGGCGAACGAGGTGTTGCCCGCGCCTTCGCGGCGGCGAGGCTGAAGGTGAACGCCGTAGCGCCGATCGAGGCCTTGCGCGAGGTATTCGCGCCAGTACGTCGAAAGCCGCGCGCAGGTTTTGGGGCTGATCTGAAAACGTAGCCAGCCCATGCGGCCGCTGCGGGCACGCTCGCGCAGGTCCCCTAGAAGCTCGGCTTCGGTCTGGACGCGCCCGGGGTAGGCGTGAAACAGAATGCCGAGCCCGATTTTCTTTTTCATCAAGAGCGCGAAGTTGCCCTCGTGCGGGCCCGCGCGCAGGCCGGCGAGCACCGTCTCCCGGCTTTCGCATTTGAACGACACCGCCGCGTGACCCAGGTCGTAGCCGGACCAATGTAGGTCGGGGACCAGAAAATTATTGGCGGTCGTGCGGGCCAGTGACGAAGGCGAGCTCCAATCGATCGCTTTCGGCGAGGGAATCGCATAGATCGTGAGCTCGCTTGCCGCGACCGGACTCGAAGGCCAGGCGAGTGTCGCGATCAACGGAAGTGCGGTGAAGAGGCGCCGGAACATCGGGCCATTCCACCTTGGCCGTTTGCCTCGAGTCAAGAATTTCGTCTGCCGATAAGGCAACTGTGACGTCCATCTTCAAATTTGCCGTGTTGATTTCGGCTCTTATCTTGACGGGCGCGATCGCGCATTTTTCAGCGCCGCTGTTCGAGCGGCCGGGCTGGGTCGCGTATGATTGGCTTCAGCGCAAGCTTCCGTTACGCGCGACCGGCGACGTCGCCATTGTTTACGTCGATCAAGCTTCGATCAACGCGATCTTCAGTGAGAGCGGTTTTTCTTGGCCCTGGCCGCGCCATTATTACGGCGCCGTCGGGCGTGTCGCCGCTGCTCTCGGAGCCAAGTCGGTGAGTTACGACATCATTTTCGAGAGCCCTTCGAGCTACGGCGTCGATGACGACCAGGCCTTCAACGAGGAGCTCAGGCGCGCTCCGCTGACGCTGGTGTTCCCGGCGCCGAATGCCGAGCGCACGGTGAGTAAACCGACCGAGCGAATCGTGAGCGGCTTGGAGCGGCTCGTGCTCGGCGCGGTCGTGCTGCCAGCCGAGAGCGATGGCGTGTTTCGCCGCGTGCCGGGCGCGATTGAAGGGCCCGAGGGCTCGTGGTACGCGCCGCTCGGTCTCGCGGCCACCGAAAAGCCCGGGCGCGAGGACGTGCACTGGATTCATTATTACCAAGACGGCGCGATACCCGCCGTTCCGTTTTACAACATCGTCAAAGCCTTCAACGACGTCGAAGAGGGCCGCCCGGTTCCGGAGGAGCTCAAGCGGCTCGCCGGTCGCCATTGGTTCGTCGGTTACCGCGCCCCGGGACTGCTCGATTACAAACCCACGCCGGTGAATCCGCATGCCGCCGGCGTCGAGGTGCACGCGTCGTTGCTCGCGAATCGGCTGAGCGGCGGCGGTCTCAGGCCGGCGAAGCCGCAGACGACCGTCTTCGCGGCGTTCGGAATCGCGGCTTTGTTGCTCGCGTTCATCATCGGCGCGAAACGCCCGACTCCGGCACTTGCCGGCGTCCTTGCCATCGGGCTCGGCGCCTCCGTCGCGGCAAGCGTGCAGCAATGGCTCGACGGCGTCTGGCTCAACCCCGTTCCTCTGCTCGTGGGCGACCTGCTCTTCGGTATCGGCCTGCTGTCGTGGCGGTTTCAAACCGAATGGAAGGAGCGCGAGCGCCTCGCGCGCTCGGTCGAGAGCTCGATGTCGCGCGAGATGGTTCAGCTGATTCGCACGGGAAGGCTTGGCCTGAGCCGTTTCGGCGAGCGGCGTGAAATCACCATTTTGTTTTCTGATCTCTCCGGCTTTACGACCATCGCAGAAAAAATGGACGCGGCCGAGCTCGTGAGCCTGCTGAACGTTTATCTCGATCAGGTCGTCGAGCTGATCTTCAAGCACGAAGGATACGTCGACAAGTTCATCGGCGACGCCGTCATGGCGCTCTGGGGCGCTCCCGTCAACGGGCAGACCAACCATGCGAAATTGGCGTTCGAGGCGGCGATCGCGTTCGAGAGCGCGGTTCAGCGATTCAACCAGCTCGCGATGCGCGAATTCAAGATCGAAAAACCGGTGTTCACCGCCCGCGTGGGGCTGCATACCGGCTCGTGTATCGTCGGCAACATCGGCTCGAAAGACCGGCACAACTACACCGCGATCGGCGACTCGGTGAACCTGGCCTCTCGTCTGGAGGCGCTTGGCAAAAAGTACGACTGCTACCTCTTGATCAGCGAGGACGCGGTCCGGGCCGCCGGCGCCGAGGGAAGGCCTGGCCTCGTCGAAGTGGACACCGTCAGCGTCAAGGGGCGCTCGGCGCCGACGAGGATCTTCACGTTCGTCGCGCCCGATCAAAGTCAGGCCATCGAAAACTATAAATTGGGCCTCGCCTCCTACCGAAGAGGTGAGTGGCCGCTTGCTCTCAAGTATTTCAATTTAGCTCAGGTCGTGCCCAGCGCGCAGGTCATGGCCGGGCGGTGTGACGACGCGCTCAAGAACGGAGCGCCCGAGGCGTGGCAGAATGGAGTATGGGTTCATGACAGCAAATAACAACATCGTGTGGCTGGCGCTCAAATCGATCGCGACCGTCGCGGCCGTGATCACGTTTTTCGCGATCGCGGCCCATGCGAACGGGCCCGTGATCGGTCTCGAAAGAGCAAAGGTGTGGGCGAAGCCGCAAGTGCTCGCCAAAACCGTCGGCGAAGTGAAGTACGGAACCAAAATCAAGGTGCTCGAGACGAAGAACGGCTGGGTCCGCATCGAGACGGCTTCGGCTCCCAAAGTGAGCGGCTGGGTCATGAAGAACGCGATCGAGAGCCGCGCCGAGTTCGCGAAGGCGATCGGATCGGGCGAGGCGCTGGACAGCTCCTACGGGAGCCAAGACGTGGCGGCCGCCGGCAAGGGCTGGGACCCGAACGTCGAGAAATCGCACCGGCAAGGCAACCCGAAGCTCGACTATGCGTCGGTCGACGCCATGGAAGCGATCAACTACGGCCCCGATGATTTCACGCCCGCGGGCCGCGCGCCGGCCTCCGCGTTTCAGAAAACCGGAAAGCTTTCGAGCAAGATTTACGGAGCGGTCAAATGAGCAAATCGAACATGAGCAAAAATCTCGCGCTTGTTTCCGTCCTATTGCTCGCGCTTTCAGCCTGCGCGACGATCAAGAAGGCCGTTCATAAAGTCGGCGAGGCGACGGGCGACAAAGACCTTCAAAAGGCCGAGAGCAAGCTCAGCCCGTCCCAGCAGTACTATTTCGGACGAACGCTCGCGGCCAACTTTTTCAGCACGAGCCCTTATGTGAGCGACAAAGCGGTTTCAGAATATGTGAACCTCGTCGGCCAGTATCTCGCGCATCATGTAGACGCGGGCAAGGGCGGCGCGGGTCCATTCAAAGGCTTTCACTTCGCCGTCATCAAGAACCCCACACCCATGGCCATGTCGGCGCCGGGCGGATTCGTTTTCGTCTCGACCGGCATGATCGAGCAGCTTCAAAGCGAAGATCAGCTGGCGGGGGTGCTTGCGCACGAGATCGGGCACGTCATGCACGAGCATGGCCTCGATGAAATAGAAAATGAAGCCATTCGCAAGGGTATCGTCAAGGCCGGAGCGAAGCTCGCCGAGCTGGCGGGCGCCGACGACGCTGAAGACGTCGGCAAGGTCGAGGCGTTTTCGAAGGTCGTGGACTCGGGCGTAGGCTTGTTTGCGAGCCAGCCGCACTCGCGCAAGCACGAGATCGCGTCAGACAAATTCTCGGTTCGGCTGCTCGCGCGCGCCGGCTACAACCCGGCCGAGTACGCCGAGCTCATGGCCACGGTGACGAGCGGCGGCTTCGCCACGAAGCATCCTCCGGGCGAGGATCGCCTGGAAGCCGTAAACCAAACCATGGTTAAACTGAAATATAAGGACACCCGGGCGGCGCGCAAAACTCGTTTTGCCGCGTTCAAATCAGCCGTCGCGCGCGTGGCGGGTACCGGAGTGCGCGCCCCGGCAGCCGCAAACTGAGCCAGCCGTAAATCAGTTGTCAAAAACGAGCGTCCGTGGGTAACGTTAAGTCTATGGATTTCGTTACGCTCACGGACGACGAGCGCCAGATCCTGGCGCTAGCCGAAGAATTCGCAGCCAAAGAAATTAAACCCAATGCCGAGCTTTACGATCGTAAAGCCGAGTTCCCGATGCCGATCTTGCGCAAAGCGCTCGAGGCCGGGATCATCAACGGCTCCGTTCCCGAGGAGTACGGCGGGCCCGGCCTTCCGCACCGCCTTCGCGCGCAGATCACCGAACGGCTCGCGAAAGCGTGCGTCGGTATCACCGGCGCGCTCGGGCTCAACAACCTGATCGCCGAGGTACTGCTCATCGCGGGCCGCGACGACCAGAAGAAAAAGTATCTCCCGCGCCTGATGGACGGCATGGTCGCTTCCTACGCCTTGACCGAGCCCGCGGCCGGTTCTGACGTCTCGGCGATCGAGACGAGCGCGGTCAAGCAAGGCGATTCGTACGTCATTCGCGGCGCCAAAACCTGGATCTCCAATGCGTCGGTGGCGTCGTTTTTCGTGGTCTTCGCGAAAACCGATCCGGCGGCGAAACATAAAGGCATCAGCGCGTTCTTGGTCGAGCGCGAAACGCCCGGCCTCATCGTGGGCAAAAACTTGAGCAAGCTCGGGCAGCGCGCGTTCCCAGCAAACGAGCTCGCGTTCGAAGACATGCGCGTCGACGCGTCTCAAATGCTGGGACAGCCCGGCGACGGCTTCAAAATCGCGATGAAAGCATTCGACGGCTCCCGCCCCATGGTCGCGGGCCTTGCGGTCGGAGTCGCGCAACGCTGCCTCGAGGAGTCGGTCGCATATTCGAAAACGCGCAGTTCGATGGGCCAGCCGCTGATCATGCACCAGATGGTCGCGCAAAAAATCGCCGAAATGGGAATGCGCACGCACGCCTCGCGGTTGCTCGCGCTTGAGGCGGCCGACCGCCTCGACAAGGGGCTGCCGGTGACACTGCAAGCGGCGTACGCGAAGACCTTCGCCGCCGACACCGCGGTATTCGCCGCGACCGAGGCCATTCAGGTTCACGGCGGCATGGGTTACAGCACCGAGTATCCCGTCGAAAAGCTCTATCGTGATGCCAAGGTTCTGCAAATTTACGAGGGCGCCAACGAGATTCAGCGCCTGATCATGGCCCGCGAGCTGGTGCGATGAAACCGCTCGAGAACATTCGAGTCACGGGCCTCGTGACGAACCTGCCGGGGCCGCTCGTCATGCATCGCTTGCACGGCCTCGGAGCCGCGACGAAAAAAGTCGAGCCGCCCGAGGGTGACGCGCTCGAGCGCGCGTTCCCGGAGTTTTACGAGCGCCTGACCGCCGGGCAAAAAATCGTGAAGATGGATCTCAAAGACGGCGCGAGGCTGCGTGAAGTGCTCGCGCAAACCGACCTTCTCGTAACGACGATCCGGCCCAAAACGATGGCCAGGCTCGGGCTTGAGTGGAGCGCGCTGCATGCGGCGTTTCCGAAGCTCTCGCATCTGTCGATCGTAGGCTATCCCGCGCCCGATGAGGACCGGCCCGGCCACGATCTAACCTATCAAGCCGTGCAGGGTCTCGTCGAGCCGCCGCAGCTTCCGACCAACACGTGGGCTGACATCGCGGGCGGACTCGAAGCGACGATCGCGGCGCTCGGCCTCGCCATTGACTGGCGTGCCGGCGTTTATCGCCGCGAGACCGTTTCGCTCTCGGGCTCGCTTTGGACGTTCAAGCTTCCGGTCGAGATGGGCCTGGCGGCGCCCGAAGGCGTGCTTCGCGGCGCGCTTCCGAATTATCAAGTTTACGAGACGCGCGACGGCTGGGTCGCGCTCGCGGCGCTCGAGCCCCATTTCTGGTCGAAGTTTCAGGAGCTCACCGCGGTCAAGCATCCCAATGAAGCCGATCTTCGCGGGCTGTTTTTGAAGAAATCCGCCGCCGAGTGGGAGAGTTGGGCACGGGAGCACGATCTTCCGCTGGTGCGCGTGCGGCAGGACCGTACCTAAGGAGCAATTTCATGAATCTCAAAGGGAAAACTGTCATCGTCACGGGCGGAGCTTCGGGTTTGGGTGCCGCGTGCGCGAAGCGCTTCGTCGCCGCTGGGGCCAACGTCGTCATCGCCGATTTGAACGAAGAAAAAGGCCGCGCCTTGGAGCGTGAGCTGGGCACTCAGGCGTGTTTCTCGCCGACCAACGTGACCGACGAGGCGAGCGTTGCGAAGACCATCGAGCTTGCGCACTCGCGCTTTGGAAGCCTTGACGGCGTGATTGGCTGCGCGGGCATCGGGATCCCCGAGAAAATCGTGAACAAAGAGGGGCAGCCGGCTCCGCTGAAAAATTTCGCGAAGGTGATCGAAGTGAATCTCGTGGGCCAATTCAACGTCGCGCGTTTGGCTGCGGCCGCGATGGCCAAAAAAACCGCCGCGGGCGAGCGGGGCGTGATCATCAACACGGCGTCGGTCGCGGCGTTCGAAGGGCAAGTGGGCCAGATTTCATATTCGGCGTCCAAAGGCGGTCTTGTCGCCCTGACGCTCCCGATGGCGCGCGAGCTCGCGAGCCACGGCATCCGCGTCGTCACGATCGCGCCCGGCATTTTCGACACGCCGATGCTTGCGGGCTTGTCCGACAAGGTTCGCGAATCGCTGGGAAGCCAAGTGCCGTTTCCGTCACGTCTGGGCCGGCCCGACGAGTACGCGCAGCTCGCCCAACACATCTTCGAAAATGAAATGCTCAACGGCGAGACCATCCGTCTCGATGGCGCCATGCGGATGGCCGCGCGGTGAGATTTCGCGCGACGGGCAAGCTCAGGTCAAAAATTTATCCATCAGTTCATGGCCGAACACTTCGATCGCGGCTCGTTGGTTGCACGCCTTACAAAGCACTCTGAGATTTTCGGCGGAGTTGGTGCCGCCCTTTGCCTTGGGAATCCGGTGGTCTATTTCAGTCGCGAACGTAGATCCGCAATTCGTGCACTTGAGTCGATCTCGCCGCCAAACGTGTCGATGAATTTCGGCTTGGGACGCGTGAACGACATCGTGTTTGCCAGCGACCGCGGAGCAGTTGCTGCTGACGTCGTTTGTACTCGCATCTTGG
>DASUEL010000207.1:0-10177 GCA_036275095.1 Bdellovibrionales bacterium | reverse complement strand
TTCGAAATCGAGCCACGCGCGCGAAACTTCGGGAAGATGAACTCGAGATGCGCATGCGTATCACGGTGAGCGGCCGGCGCATTCACGTGGGAAACCCACGCGCGCGTCTCGGCCGGCATTCCACCCGCGAAGAAGAACATCATGTCGGTATAGTGCGCGCCGAGATCGACCATCGCATCGTACGGGCCATTCAGTTTGGGATCGTTCTTCCAATCCTTGCTCGATGAGGTTTGACCCGCGAGAGCCGCGGCCGCAGCCGAACTTTGCCAGTAACGGCCTTCAATCGAGATGATCTCTCCAAACTCACCGGCGTCGATCATCTTCTTCATAGTCTGGGGTCCCCAGTTCTGGCGGAACCCATGAGTGACCGCGACGTTCGCCTTCACATTCTTCAAGCGCGCGATGTCGTCTTTTTTGATGCAAACCGGTTTATCGCAAACGATCCAGTTGAACCCGGCCTTCTCGCCCTCGAGAATCTGCTCGGCATGGTAACCGTGCGGGCTTCCCAGCAGCAGCAGCGGATTCTCGACGCCTTTTGTAAGCCCCATCAGGCTCTGATCGCGCTTTACTTTCACATACGGCGCGATTTGAAAATCGGGATTGATGACTCCGATGATTCCGAGGGCCTTGGCCATGCCCTGGCCGGCCATTCCACTACCCGTGATAAAAGGCGTAATCTTCATGTGTTCACTCCTGTTTTGGTTAAACCTGTATTCGCATAATCGTAAAAATCAAGATCATCACGAGGAGCGGTAAAAGAATCAGACCGAGCAGCACGTAGGGAATGTATTCGGATTTGGCGAAATCATCCGCTTCGGACTCGGCAGCTACGGCATCCGAAGCCTTCGCAACATCCCTGTTCGTATTTTGATCGCGGTCTGTAACCGTCACGTCACTCTCTCGAGCTCACGAAGCGCCTGCGCACTCGTGGGAGCCCCTCCGTGAGCCCCAAGTCATTTCACCAACGGACCTAGCCTAATGTCCATTAAATTTATTGCCCCGAAGGTCCAGCTATGTTGTCCTTATATTGTCCAAAAAAACGAGTCCCGCGCGAAGGCCATGGTTAGGCCCATTCCGGGAACGCAGGCGTCGCCCTGCCACACCTTCAAGGAGGAATTATTATGTCAAACATGCTCAACCAAAAACTGAAGCTTGGCGTCATCGGCGCCGGCCGCATCGGCCGCGTCCACGCGGAAACGATTCAGTACCGCATCCCGAACGCCGAGATCACGATGATCTCCGATGTGAACCTCGAAGCCGCGCGCAAAGCCGCCGCTGATTTTCAAATTCCGTTCGTCACCGAAGACTACCGCGACATTCTCACCAACGCCGAAATTCAAGGTGTCGTGATCTGCTCGAGCACCGACACCCACGCGCGCATCATCATGGAAGCCGCCGCCGCCGGTAAGCACATCTTCTGCGAAAAGCCCGTCGACCTGAGCATCCCGAAAATCAACGAAGCCTTGGCCTCCGTCAAAAAAGCCGGCGTCAAATTTCAAGTGGGTTTCAACCGCCGCTATGACCCCAACTTCAAACGCATCGCAGACGCCGTACGCGCGGGCGAGCTGGGTCAGCCGCACTTGGTTCGCATCACCAGCCGCGATCCCAACCCGCCGCCCATCTCGTACGTAAAAGTGTCGGGCGGGCTTTTTCTCGACATGACCATTCATGACTTCGACATGGCCCGCTACGTGATCAACGACGAGGTCGAAGAGGTTTATGCCATCGGCCAGAATCTGATCGATCCCGAGATCAAAAATGCCGGCGACGTCGACACCGCGGTCGTGACTCTCAAGTACAAGGGCGGCGCGATTTGCACGATCGACAACTCACGCAAGGCGGTTTACGGCTACGACCAGCGCCTCGAAGTGTTCGGCTCGAAGGGCTGCATGCTTGCCTCGAACAACACGCCCACCAACACTCAGCACTGGGACGCCCAGGCGCAAAAGCGCGATCTTCCGCTGAACTTCTTCCTCGAGCGCTATACCGACTCGTATATCGGCGAGATGAAAGAGTTCGTATCGTGCGTCCTGAACAACCAGCAGCCGACCTGCTCGGGCATAGACGGTCTGCGCTCAGTGGTGCTCGGAATGGCCGCCATGAAGTCGATGGCCGAAGGCCGTCCCGTGAAGATCAGCGAAATCGCGACTGGTTCGAACGCCACGAATGAAGCGATGAACATTCGCTGGTCGGGCCCCGAAGCCAACGCTTAATTCAACCAATCGACCGCCTGGAGCCACGACGGCTCCGGGCGAGCTTGTCAGCCAAAACCAAGTATCCACCGGAGGGATCAACATGAAACGGCTTCTCAGCGCTTTGACCTGCGCCCTGCTTATTCTCGGATGTACGGGCGAATCCAAAAAAGTACTGAACATCTACACGAGCCTCGACGCCGAAGAGGCGCCGGTCTATCTCAAAAAGTTTCAGGAGAAAACCGGAGTCGAGGTGAAGTTCGTGCGCATGTCGGCGGGCGAGGTGCTCGCGCGTCTCGAAGCCGAAAAGAACAACCCGCAAGTTTCGGTTTGGTTCGGCGGCCCCTCTCCTGAATTCATGGTGGCCAAAGACAAAGGCCTGCTCGAGCCGTACAAGCCGACGCTCGATTTCCAAATGGATCCGAAACATCACGACGCCGACTGGCAGTGGGTGGGCTTCTACTTCGGCGCGATCGGTTTCGCGTACAACGAAAAGTTCTTCAAAGAAAAAGGCCTCAAGCCGCCTGAGAGCTGGGACGATCTGCTCGACCCCAACCTGAAAGGCCAAATCAGTCTCGCGTTCCCTTACACCTCCGGCACCGCATACACGGTGGTCGCGTCGCTGCTACAGAAGCTCGGCGAAGAAAAAGGCTGGGACTACATTCAAAAACTCGACAAGCAAGTGCACCACTACAACAAGTCGGGCTCGGCCGCCGTCACGCAAGCGGGCCTCGGCGAAGTCGCGGTCGGCATCTCGTTCTCGCACGACATTCTGAAAAAGGGCAAAGCCAGCGGCTACCCCGTCGCACTCACACTCCCCAAAGACGGAACCGGCAGCGAAATCGGCGCCATGGCTGTCGTAAAAGGCGCGAAACAACCCGAGCTCGCGCGCCAGTTCATCAACTACATGCTGTCGACCGAAGGCCAAGGCATGCTGAAGGAGTTTTACCGCGTGGGCCTCAACCCGAACGCCGCAGTACCCGAAGGCGCCGTGACTGCCGCCAAGGCCAATCTCATCGAGTACGACGCCGTGAAGGCCGCGACGAACCAAAAAACGATTCTCGAAAAGTGGCGCAAAGTCACCGCGCGCTGACCTGAACGCACGGAGGAATTGTGCAGAGTACATCGCAAAAAAGAAAATTCGACCCGGTATTGGCCGCCCTGCTGTTTTTCATTCTGGGCGGCCTCTCGCTCTTCGTGCTGTGGCCTCTGGCACTCGTGCTCAAGGCCAGCGTGACGAGCGAGGGCGCGTTCTCGGCGGCCCGCTACACCGAGATTCTCGCGAATAGCCAGTACGCGGCACCGCTCTGGAACAGCCTCAAGCTCGGAGCGGTCGTGGCCGTCGCCGGCACCGTCGTCGGATACGTCTTCGCGTACGTGCTCGTCATGACCTCAGCGCCCTTCAAGCGCGTCTTCCGCTTCATCGCCACCTTCCCGATCATCTCGCCGCCGTTCATCGTGGCGCTGGCCGCGATCATGCTCTTCGGCGTGAACGGCGTGCTCCGCAAAGAGTTTCTCGAGCCGTTGTTCGGGACGAACCTCCCGTCGGTTTACGGCTTCTGGGGGCTGTTCGTCGTTGAGACCATCACGTACTTCCCGACGGCCTTTCTCGTGCTTGTGGGTGTTTTCGCCGCGATCGACCCCGTGCTTGAAGAGGCCGCGCAGAACCAAGGCGCCGGCAAGTTCCAGACGTTTCGCGACGTGATCTTTCCGCTGAGCATTCCCGGCATTCTCTCGTCGGTGCTTTTGATTTTCATCGAGTCGCTGGCCGACTTCGGAAACCCGCTCATTCTCTCGGGCGACTACAAGGTGCTGGCCGTCGAAGCGTACCTCAAGATCACCGGCGAGTACGACACCGCCGGAGGCGCTGCACTCGCCATGCTGCTCCTCGTGCCTTCGCTGATCGCGTTCTTCGTTCAGCGCTACTGGCTCGAGAAAAAATCGTACGTGACGCTTTCAGGCAAGCCCTCGTCCTCGCGCCGGCCGCAGTCGACCTGGCTCACGAAAGCAGCACTTTTCACGTTATGCGCGATTCCGTCAGCCGTCGTGCTGCTGCTTTACGGCTCGGTCATCTACGGCTCGTTCGTGCAGACCTGGGGCGCGGACAACACGTTTACCTACACGCACTACACCGGCGCGCTCAACGACGCGTGGGACTCGCTCTCCGATTCGCTTCTGCTCGCGGCGATCGCAACGCCGATCACCGGGATCATCGGCATGATCATCGCGTACCTCGTCGTTCGCCGCAGCTTTGTCGGCCGCACGTTCATGGAAGTGAGCGCCATGCTCACCTTCGCCGTGCCCGGCACGGTCGTGGGCATCGGCTACATTCTCGCGTTCAACGACCGGCCGTTTCTGCTCACGGGCACGGCCGTGATCATCATCCTGCTCTTCATTTTCAGAAACGCGCCTGTCGGCATTCAATCAGGCATGACGGCCATTCGCCAGCTCGACCGCTCGATCGAAGAAGCTTCGGCCAACCTCGGCGCGGGCATGCTTACGACATTTCGAAAGATCGTGCTGCCGCTCGTGGCACCCGCGTTCTTCTCGGGTCTCGCCTACTCGTTCGTGCGCAGCATGACCGCGGTCTCGGCGGTCATCTTCGTCGTGTCGGGCACCTGGAACCTCGCCACCGTTTCAATTTTGGGATTCGTTGAAAACAGCTATTTGTCGAAAGCGTCCGCCATGTGCATGATTCTCGTCGCGATCGTCTCGGTCGCGTTGGGCCTCATGCAAACCGTCGTTCACCGTATGGGAGTCAACCGATGAGCCTGATTCTTCAAAAGATCGTCAAAGAGTTCACCACGCACGACCGCAAGCACATGCGCGCCGTCGACAACATCACGCTCAATTTGCAGGACGGAAAATTCCACACCCTGCTCGGCCCCTCTGGCTGCGGCAAGACCACGCTCTTACGCATGATCGCAGGGTTCGAGCAGCCGACCTCAGGCGACATCATCTTCGCAGGCAAGCGCCTCAACGAGCTTCCGCCTCAGGAGCGCGGATTCTCGATGGTGTTTCGGTCTTACGCGCTCTTTCCGCACATGAACGTGATCGAGAATATCTCATACGGCCTCAAGATCAAAAAACTCCCGAAAGCCGAAATCGTTTCGCGAGTCGAAAAAGCGATAAACATGCTTTCGCTCCACGGCCAAGAAGAGAAGCACCCCAATCAAATGTCGGGCGGCCAGCAGCAGCGCGTAGCACTCGCCCGTGCCATGGTCATGGAACCGAAGATCATTCTCTTCGACGAGCCGCTCTCGAATCTCGACGCCAAACTGCGCCTGCACATGCGCGCGCAGATTCGGGCGCTTCAGCAGCGCCTCGGCATCACCGCGATTTACGTGACCCACGACCAAGAAGAAGCCATGGCGATCTCCGATCAGATCATCGTGCTCAACAAAGGCCGTGTCGAACAAGCGGGCTCGCCTCAAGAGGTCTACCGCAAACCCGCCACCGAGTTCGTCGCGAACTTCATCGGCGGCGCGAACATCATCACGACTCGCGCACTCGGCCGCGTGAAGTTCAGCCTGCTCGGCGAGGAATATGACTTCATCGAGGATCATATCCCCGGCCACGCCACCGGAACCGGCAAAGCCATCATTCGCCCCGAGGCCATCCACCTGGACCGCGAGAACGGCCGTCATTCAGCCAAGATCGAAAACGTGACTTTTCTGGGCTCTCGAATCAACTACGTGCTCAGCTGTCACGGCGTCGAACTGCACGCCGACGTCCCCTGGAACGGCCGGGAGGAGATCTTCGCCGCAGGAACGACCGTCCATTTTGACATCGATAGCACTTCCCTCCACTTCGTCAACTGAGCCAAGAGGCCGGGTCCGTCTGCCGCGGGCTCAGCAAACTGAAATTTCTCCAGCCTCTCGCGCGCTTCCTTGTGGACGGCGCGCGGCTCCGCTACATTCCCCACGTCTTTCCGCCCGGAACGGACAATCCATGGGGTTCAAATGCGCGCAATCGTCTACCGCCCGATCGTCTACAAGCTCATCGGCCTGCTCGTCCTCGCGGCCTTTTTTACGTCGTAAGCCCCCGGCACTTGGGCCGCCTTGACCGTTTCCGCGGCCCGTCGCGGCCCGAAAACGCCGCGCTTATTTTTAAATACCGATGAAATTAACTTCACCCTCGCGTCACTAAATTCGGTGCGGTCTGCCGTACTCTGAGAGCCATAGACAAGCGAGGTACCAATTGAAAACAGTGCTAGCGATCCTGACAGTGACGTTGCTGACGGCGGCGGGATTCGCCGATGCTCCCCTCGAAGGCGTGTACAAGCTGACGGGCCACAGTCTCGATGAAGGAGCAAAACCGTATCGCGGTAAAGTCGTCATCAAAAAGACCAACGATGTATATCATTTGATTTGGCTGATTGGGCGCGGGCAGGCGCAAACCGGAGTCGCGCTGCTCGACGGCGACATTCTCAGTGTCACTTACGTCGACCTTTCGGGCCGCGATTTGGGCGTGAGCTCGTTCAAAGTCGTGAGCTCGAAGAAGCTCGAAGGCCGATGGATCCCGCTCGGCGCCAAAGGCCGACCGGGAATCGAGCGGCTCGAGTATCTCGGCCCGGCCCAGGAGCTGCCCGCGGAGCGGCCAGCACATATGGCCAAGGCTCAAATTGACATTTAGATGAACAGCAGCGCCGCGGCGGCGTGCAAAACAATCGCGGCCGTAACAAGCACGATGGGGAGCGGACGCGCGATTTTGAAATCGGCACGCGTGAGCAAGAACGCCAAAAACGGCAAGAAGTCGAGCGTGTAACGATAGCCGAACTGGCGCCACCCGGTCGTGAACAGCGTGAAAACCGGAATCGAAACCAAAACCGCGCACCCGAGCGCCCACCAGTCTTCGCGCTCGAAGCGCCGAGCTCTGAAAATCAAGAATATGAAGAGCGGACTCATTGCGAAAAGGCCGTTACCGTTTTCGTCAAATTGTAAATGCGGCCAGCCCGGAAGCAGCTTCGGAAACCCGATCAGACCGTGATAGACGTGCGGCAAAACGAAGCGCCAGCTGTTGAACCCGAACTGATCGACCCAGGGCTGAAAGTGCCCCGCGAACTGATGATTCGCGTACTTCAAGCTCAGCGGGTCGCCGAAGCGGATCCAGTTCCACCACAGGACAAATGCCGCATAGAACACGACCGGCGCCGCCAGTAGCGCGAGCAGATGCATCGTCTTCTTATAACGGCCGTCACGAAACATGGGCCAAGCCAGCGTGGCGAAAAACACCGGTAACAGAATGCCTAAATGAAACCGGCTCAATCCCGCGAGCGCCAGACAGAAAAGCCCAAGCGCGCCCGTCGCGGCCGAACGCCAGCAGTACGGCTCATAGGGACGCCCGGCTGCCTTTTGCGCTTTGCGCGCGATCGCGGCACGCACTTCCAGCAGCATCAGGCCCGCGGCTGAAAGAAAAAGGCCGCCCGAAAGCGTGGCGCTGAACCACGCGGTCGCGACCGCCGTGCAAAAGAGAAACATCGTTCCGAGTGAAAATCCAAAAATCCAAAGCGCGCCGTCGAAATCGGAATGCCAGGCGACGTGCCGGGTGATGAAACGATAAAGCACGAGCAAGAGCAGCGTGAAGAGCGTCAGCGTGAAAGCGCGCTCCGAAAGGCCGAGCGCCTGATACGGGACCATCAAAAAGCCGTTGAGCGGGCCGATCGCCAAATACTGTCTGCCTTCGAACTCGACCGCGTCTTGCGCCCACCAGCCCTCGGGAAACTTCAGGTCGACGCGTCCGTCGAGGAGCGCCTCGGCCTGTAAATGGTAAAACGGCAGGTAGCGATTGGAGCTGAGCTCCCCGTTCGGCTGAAGCGAGACGAGGAGTGCCGCGGCCCACGCAATCACGCAGGCCGCGATCGTAAGATTGCGCCGCTTAGCGGACCATGCGCTCACGAACGAGTCCCAGGAGGTCTTGGTAACCGCCCAAGAATTGATTCAGAGTATGAACGGTCGCGCCATAATGCTCGAAATCGGCGGGCTGCAAGCCGTCTTCGTTGTAGGCTTTGCGAAACTCGCCGAACTTCGTATGGAGCTGCATCAGCACCGTGGCGTCGATCGGATTGTCGAGCGTCGCCTGCGGACGCAGATCCGAGTTATTGAACTGCTTCCACCAGGAGTACGGAATCGTCTGCACGACGTTCTTTCCGATCAGCTCGGTCCAGTGCAGATGGTGCCGGTACGCGGCGGCCAGAAGCCGGGTGCGGTACCCGCGCTGCTTGAAGATCTGATGCGCGCGTTTGAAAACTGCGACGCCGGCCCAGTTGCAGACGCCGGGATTGACCGTAATGTTCTCTTTCGTCAGCATTCGCTGCATGTGATCGTCGACCCGGCCCACCATGATGGTGATGTACGGATGAAGATTCGCCGCTTTGCCCGCGCGGTCGGCGGCGTCCAGCGCCCGCTCGCACGCTTCGGCCATCGCGACGGCTTGCGCGACACTGAAGCTCACTGTCGCGTTGATGTTGATGCCGTGGGCGACGAGCTTTTCCATGGCCGCGATTCCGGCTTCAGTCGCCGGCGCCTTGATCGCGATATTCGGTGCGAGCCCGGCGAGCCTGACGCCGTGATCGAACATGCGATTCGGATCGCGGTAGTATTTGGCATTGACCTGCATCGAGAGAAAACCTTGAGCGCCGTTCGTCTTGTTGTAGATGGGCTCGAGGAGCTTCGCCGCCCGCCGGCCCAACTCCTCGATGAGCATCCACGCGATTTCGTCCTCGGTGGCGTGGCGATTGTCGCGCACGAGCTGATCGATTACCGGCGTCCACGTCTTGGCATCGCTTTTCACCGCGTTGAGCACGATCACCGGGTTGGAGGTCGCGCCGACGGCGCCGTTCTCGATGGCATCAGCCAGCTCGTTTAGCGCGCACGAGTCGTTCCAGAACTCGGTTCCGAGCTCGGCGGTTTGCTGCATCTTCGTTCTTAGCGGAGAGCCGGCCGTCGCGGACGGTTGGGTTTGTGTCGTGATCTCCATTTTATACTCCCGCGGTTTGTTGAATGTAGGCGCGTCCCTTTTTTGCGTATTCGAGAGGGTTCGCTTTCACGGGGTCCTGCTCGGCCTCGACGACGAACCAGCCCTCATAGTTGACGCCGTCCATGATCTGGAAGATCGGCTTGAAGTCGAGCCCGCCATCACCAGGAACCGTGAACACGCCCTCGCGAACGGCCTTGTCGAAACTCCAATGGTTGAAGCGCGCCGTGCGCACGATATCGGGGCGCACGTTCTTGAGGTGCACGTGCCCGATGCGCGACTTATAAGTCTCAAAAACTTCAGCCGGGTTTTCGCCGGCGAACGCGAGATGACCGGTGTCACCAAGCAGCCAGAGGTGCTTCGTGTTCTCCATCAGGCGCTCGATTTGGCGCAGGTTCTGAATGCCCGTGCCCATGTGGTGGTGATACACGAGCTTCATGCCTTGGCCTTCCGCCATTTTGGCGAATTCGTCGAGGCCTGTGGTGATCTTCTTCCATTCACTCTCGTCGAACGGGCTCTGGGCGAACTCCCAATCGAGCGCCTTGCCGGGCGTGTGATAAACGCGGTTGGTGCACTCGGCGGCGATCACCACCTTACAGCCCATGTCTTTGAGAAATTTCATGTGGGCTTTGAAGTCGGTCGTCTCGTCTTGAAAGCTGCGGCTCGCCAGATAGGTGCTGTGCCAGCCGGAGACGAGCTGAAGCCCGTTTTCTTTCAGAAGCGGGAGAAGGAGCTCGGCGTTCTTGGGCATTTTGTGGCCGAGCTCGGTCCCCTCGTAGCCAGCCTGGCGCATTTCTTTCAGGCATTGCTCGAGTGGCGTATTGCCTCCGAGGTCATGGAAATCGTCGTTGCTCCAGATGATCGGCTGAGCCGCCACTTTTACCTTCAACATTTGAAAATCCTCCGTTTTTTGAGCCGGGTTCGTAATGATTCAGTAGTAAAACTTCTGCTTTGAGACGCCTTCGACGTACTTGTCGCGCGTGGTTTGGCCAGCGCGGGACTCGGTCACC
>DASUEL010000206.1:0-2247 GCA_036275095.1 Bdellovibrionales bacterium | reverse complement strand
GTGTCGCCAGGCTTCGCAGCTCTGATCTCGGGCCCTTTGCTCTTCTTGCCGGCGGCGTTCTTGTTGACGATCTCGGCACCCGTCGCCGTCTTTTCATCCTTCGCGTCTTGCGAGGCGGCTTCGACGGTGGCTTCAGATTTTTTGTTTTCGGCTTGGTCTTTCGCAGGCGCCGACGTACAGGCCAACAGGCCTAGCAGGAAGAATTTGAAAATGCCGTGAAACATCCGGCATTTATATCAAATATATACGCGGCCTACAAGCCAGCGTCCAGACTTCGAACTTGGCCGGCCGCCCTAACGCCTCAAATGCAGCTTTAGCTGTCGCGCCCGTCGTATAAACGTCGTCGACGAAAATAATTCGCGCTCCGGACCCCGCTAAACCCTTTATATTTTTCACCAAACCGAGTCGCCTACGGCCACGCTCCCCGAGCGATTTTGATTTTTGTTCGTCATTGGAGACGCGCTCCAACACCAGGTGTATCGGAATTGACCAAAGCTCGGAGAGGGCCAACGCCCAATAGTATGCGTGATCCCGCGCCCGCTCGGCCCTGGGCGGAGAAGGTACCAAGACCGCCGGGCCCACAACTCCGGATCGCGAGCGTCTAATCGTGAACTGCTCGGCCAAGCGCCAAAAGGCGAGGGGCCGAAGCCCTCCTTTTAGGGCGTGGACGAGGCGGCCGACACGCTCGTCTCGCCATTCGAACAAACTGAAAACAGGAAACGGATCTGAAGAAACCGGTTCGTGAGCCCAACTCGAAATGAAAAACTCGATTCGGCGCCAGCAGGGCTCGCAGTAAAGATCGATGGGTGCCGCTCCACTGCCGCAGTTATCGCAGGAGCGAAGCCAAGAAAGCGCGATGTGACGAGCCGACAATTCCATTTCAGCGGCCAAGAATGCAATTCCGAGACCTGCGCTGTGACCAAACAACCGGGACAAGCGCCGGCCTCGCCCGGTCTTCGAATCGTGAAGCCGGCTCTTAGCTCTCGATGAGCGATTTGCCGGTCATTTCTGGAGGCTGCGGCCAGCCGAAAATCTTCAGAACGGTCGGGGCAATGTCGGCAAGAATGCCGTTTTTCAGTTTCTTGCCCTTAGCTCTCTCACCGATCCAAACAAAAGGCACGGGGTTCATCGAATGGGCCGTCAGCGGACCGCCGGTTTGCGGATCGATCATCTGCTCGCAGTTACCGTGATCGGCGCTGATAATGATGTCGAAGCCCTTCGCGAGCGCGACCGGAACGACTCGTCCCAAGCACTCGTCGAGAACTTTTACCGCTTCGATCGCGGCCGTCTCGATACCCGAATGGCCGACCATGTCTCCGTTGGCATAATTGACTACGATGAAGCCGTACTGATTGGACTCAATGCGCTTGATGAGCTCATCGGTGACGAGGCGCGCGCTCATTTCGGGTTTCAAATCGTAAGTCGCGACTTCTTTCGGCGACGGGATCAGAACTCGATCCTCGCCCTCAAACGCAACCTCTTCGCCACCGTTGAAAAAGTACGTCACGTGCGCGTACTTCTCCGTCTCGGCGATGCGAAGCTGCTTCAGCCCGCGTTCCGCGACGATTTCACCCAAAAGACGTTTGTGTTTTTGCGGCTCGAACAGGTACGGAAACGGAAAGTCCTCGCGATAGCGCGCGAAGGTGACCCAGTTCTTCGGGTTGATCTTTACGGGAGTGGGAAACTCTTTGAAATCGCCTACACCGAACGCTTGCGAAATCTCGCGCGCACGATCGGCGCGGAAGTTGAAAAATACGACCTGGTCATCAGAACGGATGCGCGCAGTACCCAATATGCGCCGAGGTTTGATGAACTCATCGGTCTCGCCCTTGCTGTACGCTTCGGCGATCGCGCTTTCGGGGCTTTCATACTCGGCCCCCGTTTCGGTGAGCGCCTTGTACGCGATTTCGACACGCTCCCAACGCTTGTCGCGGTCCATGGCGTAGTAGCGGCCGACGACCGTTGCAATGCGCACGTTTGGCAGAACACTCACACGCTTACTGAGCTCGTCGAGATAGCGGCGGCCGCTATCAGGCGGCGTATCGCGGCCGTCGGTAATGGCGTGAATGTAGACTGGCTTGTTCTTGTTTACCCGGCCAACAGCCTCGATCATTTTATAGAGATGATTGACGTCTGAATGAACGCCCCCATCAGAAACGAGCCCGATGAAGTGCAACGCGCCATGGGGTTCGCTCACCACGCGTTTGAAGTCTGGCAGGCTTTCGAAGCCGTTCTCTTCGGCGAATT
>DASUEL010000205.1:0-2048 GCA_036275095.1 Bdellovibrionales bacterium | reverse complement strand
GATGTGCACGAAGTGATCGCCCGCATCGTCGACGGCTCGCGCTTTCACGAGTTCAAACCGCTTTACGGCAACACGCTGGTTACGGGCTTCGCCCACATTTGGGGATACCCGGTCGGGATCATCGCGAACAACGGCGTGCTTTTCAGTGAAAGCGCTTTGAAGGCCACGCACTTTATCGAGCTTTGCGTGCAGCGAAACGTGCCGCTGGTGTTTCTGCAAAACATCACCGGCTTCATGGTCGGCAAAAAATACGAAAACGAGGGCATCGCCAAACACGGCGCCAAGATGGTCATGGCCGTGAGCACGGCGCCCGTTCCGAAGTTCACAGTCGTCATCGGTAACTCGTACGGCGCCGGCAACTACGGCATGTGCGGGCGCGCGTATCAGCCGCGCCAGCTCTGGATGTGGCCGAACTCCAAAATCGCAGTCATGGGCGGCGAGCAGGCGGCTAACGTGCTTTTGACCGTGAAGCTCGAACAGCTCGAAAAAGAGGGTAAAGCGATGCCGCCCGAGGAGCAGCAAAAATTCAAAGCGCCGACCCTTCGCAAATATGAGACCGAAAGCTCGGCGTATTTTTCGACCGCGCGGCTTTGGGACGACGGCATCATCGACCCGGCCGACACGCGCAAAGTTTTGGCGCTCGGAATCAGCGCCTCGCTCAACAAGAAATGGGACCCGCCGGCGTATGGCGTGTTCCGGATGTAGGAGCTCTTCGATGTTCGTCACCGTCGAAAAACAAAAAGGCTTCGCGAAGGTCGTCTTAAACCGCCCTGACGTGCACAACGCGTTCAACCCCGCCATGATCGGAGAAATCACGCAGGTTTTTCGTTCGATCGGCGGCGACAAGGGTGTTCGCGCCGTCGTTTTGAGCGGCAACGGCAAAAGCTTTTGCGCCGGCGCCGATCTGCAGTACATGCGCTCAATCGCTGGCTTTTCACACGAAGAAAACCAAAAAGACGCGCGCACGCTCTTCGAAATGTTTGAAAGCGTGTTCGACTGCCCCGTACCCGTGATCGGTCATATTCACGGCAACGTCATGGGCGGAGGCCTCGGCCTGACCGCCGCGTGCGACATCGTCGCCGCTGAAAAAGACGCGCGCTTTTGCTTTTCTGAAGTCAAAATCGGAATCATTCCCGCCGTCATCTCGGCGTTCGTTCTCAAAAAAGTGCCCGAGCACCTCGCGCGCGAGACGATGATCACCGGCGAAATCTTCGGCTGCGACAAGGCCGAGCGCATGGGGCTCATTCACTTTGCCGGCGAAAGCGAGGAGGCCGCCGATTTCGTGCAGGGCAAGATCGACTTCATCAAGGCCGCGGGCCCCGAGGCCGTGCGTTCGGTGAAGACGCTTCTGAAGTCGTGGCGCTCCCATTCGTGGGACCAGTTCAAAAACGAAACCGCGCGTATGATCGCCGACCGCCGCGCGAGCCCCGAGGGCCAAGAGGGGCTGAAGGCGTTTTTGGAAAAACGCGCGCCGGCCTGGAAGACCGACTGACGCATGAAGAAGATCGAGACGCTTGCCATCGCCAATCGCGGCGAAGTCGCCGTGCGAATCATCCGGGCCTGCCAGGAGCTCGGAATTCGCAGCGTGCTCTTGCACTCCGAGGCCGATACCAAAAGTCTCGCCTACCGCTTGGCCGATGAGCGCGTGTGCATCGGCCCTGCACCCGTGGGCGAGTCGTACCTGAGTATCGAGCGCAACATCGAGGCGGCGTTGGCGGCCAAGGCACACGCGGTTCACCCGGGCTTCGGATTCTTATCGGAGAACGCCGATTTCGCGCAGGCCTGCCTCGACAACAAAATCATTTTCGTGGGTCCGTCACCCGATTCGATCCGCGGAATGGGTGACAAGGTCAACGCCAAACAGCTCGCCAAAGGCCTGAACATTCCGGTCATTCCGGGTTACGAAGGCGACGATGCCGACGTTGGCGAGATCAAGCGCCAGGCCGCGAAGATCGGCTATCCGGTCATCGTGAAGGCGGCGGGCGGAGGCGGTGGCCGCGGCCTGAAGGTCGCGCGTAATGAGGCCGACCTCGAAGCTACCGTCGAGG
>DASUEL010000204.1:0-5163 GCA_036275095.1 Bdellovibrionales bacterium | reverse complement strand
TACGGAGGAAGCCCGGCCTCTTCGAGAACTTCGGAAGCGGGTACGACGCCGTCGTCTGTGTGGATGAGCCCTTCGCCTTGAAGCGTACGCGCGATGTACGCGAGCGGAACGAGATCGCCGCTGGCGCCGAGCGAGCCCTTGCGCGGGATCGCCGCGATCCAGTTGTTTTGAATGTGGAGCTTCAGCCGGTCGATCAGATCGCGGCTCACGCCGGAGTAGCCGCGGCTCAGGGATTTCAAGCGGAAGATCATGGCCGCTTTTGAAGCGAGCGGCGGGAGGTACTCACCCGTGGCACAGCTCAAATATTGGATGAGATTTTTTTGGAGCTGCGCGGACTTTTCGGCTGGGATTACGCGGAAACAGCTGTCGCCGAAACCGGTCGTCACACCGTAGATCGGGATCTTTTTTTCGAGAAGTTTTTTGAAACGCTCTTCGGACTCGCGAACTTTTTGAAGCGCGCCGGGTGAAACCTGCAGCGGGCGGGTCTCGAGATCGAACAAATACCGCCGAACGTCGCGAAGCTTAAGCAGATCGTCACTGATCAGTAATCCGTCCATGCCGTTCCTTGGTCCTCGATGAGACTTGAGCCACGTGACTCGAGCCTAAGCGTAGGCTTCCCATCGGTTGATTGAGCCAGTCCGCGAGGGCTTTGTCGTCACAGACGACGGGCTCACCCGGCTCCCGGCAAAGCTCAAAACTCGCGTACCCGCTCGACAGAACCTCGAAGACGTGCGCGACATGCGCGTCGCCTTCTTGTACGACACTAAGTACCCATACCGTGGGTGCTTCTCCCGCAGCGACCAGCCAGGCGGCCTCGATGAGCCCGCGTGTCATGGTGGAGGGGTCGTTTTGAACGCAGAGAACCGGACCTGACCATTCCATCACCTGGAGCATCGGAGAACAACGAATATTCGGGAGCGTGTGCACGAAAAGCGACGGACTCGAGGCACCCGTGCGCGTGAACTTTCGATCGGTTTCGTTTGATGCGCCCGGGCTAGCAAGCAGGATCAGATCGGGACGCTTGAGCTGGTCTCTCCAAACCGTGAAAGCCTCGGCAAGCCCGTACGCCGGCGCATCGAGCTGCGACCAACGTGGGACTTTCGCTTTCCAGGTGGGCTCGCGGTTCACCGGGTGCACGAACGAAAACGAGTGCCAGTTGAATGGGATCGCGCCCGGAGTGCCAGTCGTCATGACGGAGCCCCGAGCATGGCGACGCCGTGAATTCCGCCGAAGCCCAACGAGGAAACGAGCACCCGGCGCCCGGCGAAGTCGCGCGCGCCGGGGCCTATAAGATATTTTGAACTGAATGCCGGGTCGATTTGTTCGGTGTTGGCAAGCTGGAAGACCTTTCGGTTACGGAGGATTTCGCACGCGGCGATCAGGTCCATGGCGCCGCTCGCGCCAAGCGTATGGCCGATGCTCCACTTCGTCGACGTGATCGGAGCATCGTAAAGCAGGCTGAAAACGCGATCCTCGGTTTCATCGTTGGCGATGGTCGCCGTTCCGTGCGCCAAGATCAGGTCGGGGCGGACGGCGCCGAGTGAGAGACACGCCCGGCGCAGGCTCTCTCCACCCGCCGACGGGCGGGTCACCGCGAAACCCTCGGCGTCGAGAGCAACTCCTTCGACACGTATGCCCGGCGCCGGATCGCTTTCGGGACCGACGAGCAAACTGCACGCGGCCTCTCCGAGGTAAAAGCCCTGCCGGCGGCGGTCGAATGGACGGGTCAACTCAGGTGTCAGCGTCTTTAGGACTTCGAAGCCCCGCGCAACGAAAGGCCCCGCGGCATCGGCGGCCAAAATCAGAACGTGCGAAACGCGTTCTTGACGAATCCAGGACCGCGCGAGATACAGCGCGCTCAGCGCCGAGGCGCACGCGTTGCTAACGCAGATCGATTCTTTCGGAAGCAAGTTCGCTTCTTTGAGGAATTGATCAAGCACCGGTCTCAGCGAGTCACGGTTTTCGACGGGCGCGTCGGCCCAAACGTAATCATCGATGCAGCCTTTGGTGCTCGCGAAGATGACGCCCACGTCGAGCACCGCGCGATTCAGGGCGCTCTCGCCGAGCCGCGCGCGCGTTTCTTTCCAAGCGGTGAGAAGCTCTTTGGAGAGATCATCGAGCACCGACGAGCCGCGGGCCGGCCACTGGCAAACGCGAGTCGCGGGAGTATGGCGGCGGGAGTGATCGCGGCCCGTGCAGAGGCCGCGCCAGAAATCCTCGACGCTCTGGCCCGCGGACGACGTGCAGCCGTACGCGAGGATTTTGAGATTTTGGGCGCCGGTTGAATCCATTCAACTCTTCCTCTTTATAAAATATCCGTTATCCTCTTACCGTGATCAATCCTGATGTCGTTTTTGACTTTGAAATCAACGGTAACGGCCCGAGCTTCGCTGGAAACTGGGCGATTCCGGGCGATCTGCCCTACTTTGAAGGCCATTTTCCCGATGGCGCGGTCTTACCGGGCGTCGCCATTTTGGACGCCAGCTTGACCGCGATCAAGAGAGCGGAGCGTGACTCGTCTTTGCGGCTCACGGGCGTGAAGAATGCCAAGTTCTTGCAGCTGGTTCGGCCTGGGATGAATGTGCGTATGGATCTGACGAAAACAGGTGACGCGACTTGGGCTGTCCAATGGCATTCAGTGGCGGCGGGCACGGACGCGAAGGTCTTATTGGTCGAGCTGAGTCTTCATACCGGGCGTGGTTGAGAGCGACTCCACGAGATCGTAGATGTCTTGCATCGTGCGCACGGCTTTGATGCGCTCGACTTCGACCTTCACGCCGATTTTGTCTTCGAGATTGACGAGCATGTCGACGGCGTCGAGGCTGTCGAGACCGAGATCGCCGAAAATTGTGGCATTGGGAGTGAGCTTTTCGAGGGGAATTTCGAACCCTTCATGCATCAAAAGATTTACTTTCGATACGACATCAACACTGGCCGGCATACTACCCCCCCATGAACGAGAGTACTACACTGGTGTTCATGCCTCCAAACGCAAAGTTGTTGCTCATGATCGTTCGAACGGAAGTTTTTCGCGCCTCTTGCAAATGAAAAACATGCGCGCAGGCGGGATCGACCTCGTGCAAATTGCGCGTGGGAAGCAAAACGTCTCTCCGCATCATTTCAACGCAGGCGATGGCTTCGAGCGTTCCGCACGCCGCGAGTGAGTGACCGAAGTGACCTTTGAGGCTGCTCACCGGAATTTGTTTGCCGAATACGTCGCCGATGGCTTGCGCCTCCTCTTGGTCGCCCTGCACAGTGCCCGTCGCGTGAGCGTTGACGTAACCAATTTCGCTGGACTTTCGTCGAGCCCGCTCGAGCGCCATCGTCATGACTTCGACCATCGCCGGCCGGCTCGATTGGCTCATGTGGCTCGCATCGCATAGGTAAGCGCCGCCGTCGAAGCGGGCGAGCGGACGGGCTCCCCGTTTTTGCATCGAGCTTTCGGACTCCATGACGACCACGGCCGCGCCTTCAGCGACGACGAGGCCGTCACGCTTGATATCGAAAGGGCGCGGTGAGCGTTGGGTGGAATCATTGTAGTTTCGCGAGGCCGCCATCACGATGTCGAAAACCGCGGCACTCGTATAGTGAAGCTCGTCGGCCCCGCCGGCGATCACGATGTCATAAAGGCCTGACTGCAACAGCTCCCAGCCCAAGATCATCGCCTGTGCCGAGGTCGCGCAGGCGGAGGACGGCGAGAACACGGGTCCTTTGAATTCGAGGGCGGCCGCGACGTTGGCAACGACCGAATGATTCATGACTTTGAAGAAGGTCGTGCCCATCTGGCCTTCGGGGCCGCCGCGCTCGATGAGTTTTTTGAAATACAGCTCGAGGTTTTCGGGACTGCCCGTGGTGGAGCCCATGCAGAGCGCGATTCGCGGCGTGGATTTTTTCGCGCCGGCTTGAAGATCGGCTTGTCCCATCGCCTCAAGCGTGGCGAGAACCGACATCTCGGACATTCGGGACATGGTTCGCCGGGCCGTACGAGGAACTTTCATGATGTCGTATTCGGGCGCGGGCCCGCCGACGTGGCTATGAAGGCCGTTGTACTTCGCCCAGTCGGGATAGTGTTTCACGCCGCTTTTGTTTTCGAGGAGTGCCGTGAACATCGACGGTACGTTGATGCCCAGCGAGCTGATCGCGCCCATACCTGTGATGTATACGTTCGTGGCGTCGCTCATGCCATTGCTCCTTGCTCGCGAAGCTCCTTCAAAACCGGTTTGATCCCGATGATGTAGCCCGAAGTTCTCAGGGCCGAAACGGCGGCGCCGAGCAACCCGGGAAACAGGCTGCTCTGACCGGTGATCAAGAGATTCGTCACGTGGGTCGCGGGCCCGAGCGCTCGCGCGCCCGTGTTTTCGATGGAGTGATAAATGCCGTACGGAGACCCTTCGAGCGAGCCGTTGAAATGCAGGTTCGTCACGGGCGTCGACGTCGCGAAAGCCTCGAGGCGGTCTTTGAACCCCGGCGCGAACTCGTCGACAAACTCGAGAACCTGGCCCGCGTATTTTGACTTGAGCTCGTTATAGGCGGCCGGCCTCTTGCCGAATGACGTGTTCGACCAGGGCGCGAACCACTCAAGCGGCGAGATCGCATGAATGTTCAGCGCTTTCGGTTGAGGCTCGTTTCGCTGCGCCGGTGAAATGAAGACCGTACTCGGCCGTGCCTCGGGCGAAGTGGGCCGCATCATCTCGTTCGCCTCGAGTGAGCCGAAGAAATAATAATTTTTGCGCGGATCGAAGCCGCTGCTCTCGCGGCATTTGGCATAGACGCCGAAGATTCCGGGAGTCTCTTTGATTCGCTCGAGCCGGCTCCGAAACGCGGGGGTAAAAACGTTGGGCGTGTCGACGATCGAAAACGTCGCCTTGGGGTGAATGCCGGAAATCACCCACTGCGCTTCGAAACGCTGCCCGTCTTCGGTGATCACGGCCTGCACGGCTTTGTTGCGCGTCTCGATCTTTTGGACGCGTTTGCGGAGATGCACTTCACCGCCGTTGGCCTTGATGCGCTCGACGTAGCGTTCGGCCAGAGCATCTCCGCCGTTAGCGAAACCGTAGGCTCCGCGAATCAGTGAGTCGACGAGTATGGCATGCAAGCCGAATGAGACCTCATGAGGATTCACGCCATGGAGAACACAATAAGCGAAAAGCACGGCCTTGAGCT
>DASUEL010000203.1:0-6584 GCA_036275095.1 Bdellovibrionales bacterium | reverse complement strand
CCCTTCGCCTCGGTGGTCTTTTTGTCGAGGCGCTCGCTTGCGAGCTTTAAAAACGTTTCGGCCTGGCCGTGCAAGGCTTTTGAGGCCAGCGCTTGAAAGGTTTGTTCGAGCTGCTCGCGGGCGTTTTCATAGGCCGCTTTTTGCGTCGTGACCGCCGCGAGCTGTTCTTTCGCGGCCATCAGCTCGCGCTGCAGGCTTTCTTTTTCGAGATAGAGGCGGTTGCGCTCCTGCTCGAGCCGCTCGTTTTCTTTTTGAGCGACTTGCATCGAAGTTTTAGTGCCCGAGTTGGCCATGATATGGCGGAGCCAGAGCACCATGACCACGGCGAACGCGATCCAGCCGAAGCCCACGATGATCGATGTCGAAATGAGTTGTTCCAAAGTCCCCTCTTCGTATTCCCCGGCCCAATTACGGCCGTTGCTTTGGCGCCGCGGCCCGGCGCAGCTCGCGAAGTTTGGCGTATTTCAGAAAGACCGAGTAAGCGGCGCCGACGGCGATGATAAAGCCCTCTGTACCATCGAGAAAGCCGCGCTTCCATACATATGTTTCCAAAAACTTCGAGAGCGGTTTAAACAGCAGCTTTGACCAGCTGAATTTCTGCCCCCGGTCGAAAAGATCGCGGGCGCCGCGCGACGAATAGTCGTTGTTCGTATCGACTTGGTCGGCGAGATCCTTGAATACCCAATGGTGAATGGGGTTTTGGAGGCGCAATACGTTCTTGCCGCTCAATCGCTCGTGAATGTGACCGCCGACCCATTGGCAGCGGCCGCGATGAAAGAACCGCAGCTGCCAATCGGGATACCAGCCACCGTGGCGGATCCAGCGGCCCAAGTGGTAACTCAGGCGCGGCATCTCGAAGCCGTCGCGGTTTTCGTCGAATTTTTCGAGAATCTCGCCGGCGAGCTCGGGGCTCAGCGCCTCGTCGGCATCGAGCGAGACGATCCAGTCGTGGCGGGCCAGCGCCGTCGCGCGCACCTTTTGCTCGCGGTAGCCCCGAAACGACTCGATGAAAACGCGGGCACCCAGTTTTTTCGCGCGCGCGGCCGTGTCGTCCTGGCTCCCGGAATCGAGCACGACGATGTCGTCGGCGAACGGAACCGACTTCAGGCACCGCTCGATATTTTGTGCTTCATTGAGCGTGATTACCACGAGTGAAATGGGGGGACGCGCCATAACTTCAAGCTCTCAATTTCATTAAATTAAGTCAAAGTCTTTGCCGCTGCTTGACAGAGCCGAGGGGTAAAAACAAGCTGAAGTAGCAACGAGATCCTTGCTTGAGGAGGCACGTACGATGAAACGACTTTTGTGGCTCGCGCTGGTTCTTCTTCCGTTGAAATCGCAGGCCTATTTGTCGCTATTGAACCACGGTGACGTGATCAAAACCGGCGCCTACCGCCTTACCCTCAGCCCTCAGTTCATCACCGCGAGCGATCTCGGCAATGGCGCGAATTTCACGGGCCGTTTCGATACCGGAATCGACGAGGCCTCTGACATCCGCGCCGTCGTGGGCTTCGGCCGCGTCGATTTTCATGTGGGTGGCACGTACAAATGGGTTCCGATCCCCGACACGCCCGACCAGCCGGCGCTCGGCGTGGCCGTGGGCGCGTTCTTCGCGCGCCAGAGCTCGGTGAACACATTCAGCGTCCGCGCGTTCCCATTCATCAGCAAGCGTTTCGAAACCGATGCCGGTGTTTTCACGCCATACTCGGGCCTTCCGCTCGGCCTTTCGGCCACGTCGTCGACGACCGAGGCGCCGGTGCATTTCGTGCTCGGCTCCGAGTGGATGCCGCCGGGCCTTGAGCGCATCAGCTTCTGGATCGAGTCGGGCTTCAACGTATCGAAAGCGTTCAGCTACATGTCACTTGCCGTCTCGCTGTATTGGGACGACGAAAACGGCGTGGAGTTTCGCTAGAGCGCCCATTTTCGTCCATCCCGCTGTAACTCTTCCCAAGACCAAGGCTTGCGTGGCTGCGGGGGCTGAATGCCCCTATACTCCGAGTTTTCGCAAACAGGAGTTCGTTTAAATGCTCATTCAAGCCGGCCGTATCGCATTGGCGTTTTCGATCGCTCTACCCTTCAACTCGTTCGCCGAAAGCACGACCAAACGATTATGTTACCGCGGCAACCCCGTCACAGAATCATTCGTACTCACCTGCAAAACCAACGAGTGCGATATCACCGATTTAGCCGAATACGCAAACTCACGAAACGCCCAAACCCTCGAGCCGAAGCTCCGGCTCCAGCGCGGCGGACTGTATTCCACACTCTACCGCGCGCAACTCGGGACCAAATACTACTCCCTCACGTTCACGAATGAAGGCGTGGAGTTCTACTTCGGCGAACCGAATGGAAACGGCGAGCGTCGCGGCGGGCATTACATTTGTCAGCCGATCCGGTGAGGGGACTCAGTGGTCAGTTGGCAGTGATCGGTGATCAGTGTCAGTGGCAGCGGAACAGTCTGCCGGAATGCCCGTTTGCCAGAATGCCCGTTTGCCCGCCAACCCAGCTAGCGCCGGGTTAATCGATAAAGATGAGCCGCGAGCACGTCAGCCTGCTTTGCGAGATGAGACATGGTTGCGCGTTCGATGTGAATAATCGCTTGCACCTCACGGCATGAACCAAATGCCGTATTATAGAACTTCTGCCGATCAGCCTCGGTCGGCTTGGCCGAACCTTCTGCAAGATTCAATGCGATCGATGATGATGCTCGTACCAACTGCGTCTTGATATAGCCCGGCAGGGTGACGGCCTTGCACTTTTCATGAAGCTCAACTGCCAGGTTGTACGTGCGGAACTGAGTCAACATAAGGTCTCCTTTTTTCGAACCTCACGGAAATTCGTGGGTCCCGTCAGGGTGACACCCACGAATTTCCGTGAGGTTCGAAAAAAGGAGACCGCCCATGCTACAGAACTTCAAAACCTATCACCTGGCAGTTGAGCTTCATGAAAAGTGCAAGGCCTCCGTGATCAAGGGCGCCGCCCGCTCCCAGCTAGACCGTGCAAGCTTAAGTGTGGCGCTGAATATCGCGGAGGGTTCGGCTAAAACTTCAATCGCCGACCGAAAACGTTTCTACGAGATGGCACTAGCAAGCTGTCGTGAAACGCAGGCTATTTTGCACATTAATAAACAACACGACCTATTCAAACTCGCCGACGCAGTCGGCGGCTGCCTTTATCGACTGGTCCACCGTTAAGGTGGGCCAGTGGTCAGCTTCAGTGATCAGCAATCAGTGTCAGTGACAGACCCGTCTGCCCGAATGCCCGAATGCCCGTTTGCCAGATTGCCCGCCTGCCCGTCCTCTCCGTCAGACGCGCACAAAATAAAAAAGCCGAGATCTTTCGATCTCGGCTCTCTATTGTCTCTCTAATTTACTCGCGCTTAATTCACATCTTTGTAATCAGCATCGATGACATCATCCCCTGACTTCTTCTTCTCGCCCTCACCAGCCGCGCCGCCAGCGGCTTGGCCCGCTCCGGCTCCCGCATCGGCACCCGGGGCGCCGGCGGTTTGAGCTTTGTAGATCTCAGCGCTGATCTGATGGGTGATGTTCGTCAGGCGCTCGTACGCGCTCTGCAGATCGCCCTTTTCTTGGCTGTCGAGAACTTTGCGTCCGTTGGCGACGGCTTCTTCTGCCTGCTTCTTCTGCTCGGCGCTGATCTTACCGGCATGCTCTTTGAGCGTCTTGTCGGTCTGGTAGATCATCGTATCGAGGTTATTTCGAAGCGTGATCAACTCGCGCTTTTGCTTGTCTTCTTCAGCATGCGCTTCGGCATCGCTGACCATCTTTTTGATTTCGGCCTCCGACAAACCGGACTTCGCCGTAATCTTGATCGCCTGTTCTTTACCCGTGCCGAGGTCCTTACCCGTCACGTGCAAGATGCCGTTCGCGTCGATATCGAACGTCACTTCGATCTGCGGCACTCCGCGCGGTGCCGGCGGCAGACCCGTCAGCTCGAAGCGGCCCAGCGTCTTGTTCGCGTTCGCCATCTCACGCTCCCCTTGGAGCACGTGGATGTCGACGCTCGGCTGGTTATCGGCGGCGGTCGAGAAGACCTGCGATTTGCGCGTCGGAATCGTCGTGTTGCGCTCGATCAGCTTCGTCATGACGCCGCCCAAGGTTTCGATACCGAGTGAGAGCGGGGTCACGTCGAGCAGGAGCACGTCTTTCACTTCGCCGCCGAGCACGCCGGCCTGAACCGCGGCGCCTACGGCCACGACTTCATCCGGGTTGACCGAGCGGTTCGGCTCTTTGCCGAAGAACTCCTTCACGGCCTTTTGGATCGCCGGGATCCGGGTTGAACCGCCGACGAGAACGACTTCGTCGATCTCTTTCGAGGTGTAGCCCGAGTCTTCTAGGCATTTGCGGCAGGGCTCGAGCGAGCGCTTCACGAGCTCCTCGGTGAGCTGGTCGAACTTCGCGCGCGTGAGCTTCATCTGCAAGTGCTTGGGGCCCGACGCGTCGGCCGTGATGAACGGCAGGTTGATTTCGCTTTCCATCGCCGAGCTGAGCTCGATTTTCGCCTTTTCAGCGGCCTCTTTGAGACGCTGAAGAGCCATCTTGTCTTTTCCGAGATCAATGCCTTGCTCTTTGCGGAACTCCTCGATCAGCCAGTCGATCAGCACCTGGTCGAAGTTGTCGCCGCCCAAGTGCGTGTCGCCGTTGGTCGCTTTCACTTCGACGATATTGTCGCCGACTTCGAGAATCGAGATGTCGAAGGTACCGCCACCGAAGTCATAGATCGCGATTTTTTCGTCTTTCTTTTTGTCGAGACCGTACGCCAACGCCGCGGCGGTGGGCTCGTTGATGATGCGCTTGACGTCGAGGCCCGCGATGCGGCCGGCGTCTTTCGTCGCTTGCCGTTGGGCATCGTTGAAGTACGCGGGAACGGTGATCACCGCCTCTTTCACTTCCTCGCCGAGATAATCTTCAGCAGTCTTCTTCATTTTCATGAGCACGAACGCCGAGATCTGCTCGGGAGTGTACTCCTGGCCCTGAACGACGAACGCGCACTCGCCGCTGCTGCCTTTCTTCACCACTTTGTAAGGAACGCGGCGAATTTCGTCGGCGACCTCTTCAAATCGGCGGCCGATGAAGCGCTTGGCGGAGTAGATCGTGTTTTCAGGGTTGGTGACGGACTGGCGCTTGGCCACTTGGCCGACGAGCCGGTCGCCGTCTTTCGTGAAACCTACGACCGAGGGAGTCGTGCGGCCGCCTTCCTCGTTGACGAGTACCTTCGGCTCACCGTTTTCCATGATCGCCACACACGAGTTGGTGGTGCCGAGGTCAATTCCGATAATCTTTCCCATAGTTTAAACTCCCCTAAGTCAGATTTTTGCTTACCTTGTCAAACTGTGGCCGGATCGGGCGGCGTCAACCCCCAGTCCTCAATATTTAAGACAAATTAATGAGAAAAAAGGCCGCCCTTGCCCTTGCCTTTGCTGGCACCGAAGAAACCCGAGACCTCTTTGACGGGCTCCCCTTTGGCTTTCGCGATTTCGCGGAGCAGGCGCTCCTCGTCCTTGTTCAGTTTTTTCGGAATGATAACGGTGACTTGAAAATACAGGTCGCCGCGTCCATAGCCGCGTAAGGACGGTACCCCGCCGCCCCCGATGCGAATGCGATCGCCATGCTGCGTGCCGGCCGGAATCTCCAGCTTTTCTTCGCCTTTGAGGGTTTCGACCGGAATTTGGGCGCCCAGGAGCGCTTGTAGATAGCTGACTTCGACGTGGCCCAGGAGGTCGTTACCGTGGCGGGTGAAGCGCTCGTCCTCTTCGACGCGAATTTCGACGTAGAGATCGCCCGCGGGACCGCGCTGATAACCGCCCTCGCCTTCCCCGGCGAGCCGCAACTGGGTTCCCGTCTCGACGCCCGGCGGGACCTTCACTTTCAGCTCGCGTTCGCCACGCTGGCGGCCCGAGCCGCGGCACTTCTTGCACGGATCTTTGATGATCTTACCTTCGCCATGACAGCGCGGGCAGGTCGTTGCAACCGAGAAAAAGCCTTGTGCGCGCACGATTTGACCGCGCCCGCGGCAATCAGGGCACGTCTCGGGTTTGGAACCGGCGGCAGCGCCCGTGCCTTCGCAGGTGTCGCAATCATGCTCGCGGTCGAAGCGCACGACTTTCTCGGTGCCCTCGACCACTTCTTTGAGTGTCACATCCAAAAAATAACGGAGATGGGAGCCGCGGTTGCTCCGCTGGCTTTGGCGCCCGGCGCCCGCGCCGAAAAAGTCGCCGAATATATCGGAGAATGAAGCGAAGATATCGTTGATGTCGTTGAAGCCGCCCTGGAATCCGCCGCCCCCGAGGCCCGCGTGGCCGAATTGATCGTAGCGCGCGCGTTTATCGGGATTGCTGAGGACATCGTAGGCCTCGGCGGCCTGCTTGAACTTCTCCTCAGCCTCTTTGTTTCCGGGGTTGCGGTCGGGATGGAACTGCAGCGCGAGCTTCCGGTAGGCCTTTTTGATGGTGTCCTGATCGGCGTTTTTCGTGACGCCTAGAACCTCGTAATAGTCAGCGCGCATGCCACTCCCCAGGTAGGTACCAGCTTCAAATATGGAGCGATTTCGGCCAGTGTCAAGGC
>DASUEL010000202.1:0-5211 GCA_036275095.1 Bdellovibrionales bacterium | reverse complement strand
GTTCGAAGAAGCCCGGAAAAATCTCGTTGACGTTGAATCCCACGAGGCGATACGGGCGGTCGATGATTTGCTCGGCCGCGCGATTGTATTGAAGAATCTGGCCGTGCAAATCGACTGTCATCAGGCCTGAAGTGACGTTTTGAACGATCAGCTCATTGAGGTCCTGAAGCTCTTTGATGTCGCGACGCCTGGCCGTGAGCTCCGTGCCCATGAAGCTGAGCTGCTCGCTCAGGTAGCCGCTCAGGAACGCGACCGAAAAGAAGCCCAAATTATTCAGGCCCACGGCGAAAAACAGAACCTCGCCCTTGATCTCGGGCCTGAGAATCAGCAGGAGACTGAAGAGCGTCGAAGTGAGAAGCGCCAAAAGAAACGCGCCCCGCTTCTGATAGATCATGCCGCAGAAAATGATGTTCACCAGGTACAAGAAGATGAAAATCGATTGAACGACGCCCGTGAAGTAAATCAGCGCCGTAATGAAAACGGCGTCCAACGAGAACAGGGCGGCCGTGAAGACCCAGTTCGAAAACGTTCTGGCGCTGAACCAGACATAAAGCGCATTGATGAAGAACGAGCCCAGCAGAAGCGAATATAGAGGGACGAGAATGTCGAGACTCACGAACTCGGGCTGGCGAACCTGCAAAAGCAAATTGATGATCAATATCGCGACGAGAAAGCCCAGCCGCCCGGCCTCGATGCCGAACAGGCGCTGCCTTCGCTTTTCGAAGGCCTGGGCCATCTCGTTATCTTCGATATTGTCCAGTATGCTCATCAGCCCTTCACGCTCGACGCCAGGTCGAAAATCGGGAGGTACATCGCGATGACGATGCCGCCGATCATGCCGCCCAAGAAGACCATCATCAGGGGCTCGATCAAGCTGGTCATCGCGCCGACCGCGGTGTCGACCTCTTCCTCATAAAAGTCCGCGATTTTCGCAAGCATGGTATCCATCGAGCCGGTTTGCTCGCCGACGCCGATCATTTGGGTCACCATCTCGGGAATGAATTTGTCTTGTGAAAGAGGGATCACGATGCTCTTACCTTCGGCGATCACTTGCTTCGCCTTCAAAAGCGTCTCCTCAATGATCGCGTTACCGGAGACTTTGGCGCTGACTTCCAGGGCGTCCATGATGCCGACACCGCACGCGAGCAGCGTCGAGAGCGTCCGGCTGAAGCGGGCGATCGCGCTCTTCTGCAGGAGCGAGCCCAGAACGGGTGATTTCAGCATGATGAGATCGAGGGCTCGCCGCCCCTCTTTAGTGTTGTAATAGGCTTTGATTCCCGTCACAGCCCCGATGATCGCGGCCAGGATCACCCACCAATAATCTTGAACGAAGTGACTCAGCTCGATCACGATTTTAGTCGGCAGCGGCAGCTCCATTCCCGACTCTTTGAACAGCTTTTCGAACTGAGGAATGACGAACTTCATGATCGCGAAGACGACCAGGCCCGACACGGCGATGACGCCGACCGGATAGTACATGGCGCCGACGACCTTGTTCTTCAACTTTACGGCTTTTTCGATGTAGGTCGCAAGGCGGTTGAGAATCGTATCGAGCACGCCGCCCTCTTCGCCGGCCTTCACGAGGTTCACGAACAACCGGTCGAACACTTTCGGATGCCGCTCCATCGACTCCGCGAGCCGCCGGCCCGAGGAGATGTCGTTTCGAATTGCAAGCAGGGCCGACTTCAAGGTGACGTTCTTGGTGGCCTTTTCGAGAAGCTCGAGACTCTGCACGACCGGTATACCGCTCGCGATCAGAGTCGAGAATTGACGGGTGAAGATCTGCAGGTCTTTCGGCTTTACCGAAGGCTGAAGAAAGCCGCCGGCGCCGCCGCTTTTCGACTTTTCGGACTTTGCGACGACTGAAACGGGAATCATCTGCTGCGCGCGCAGCTTTACCCGCGCCTCGGTTTCGTTGGCCGCGTCGATTTGCCCCTTCACGACTCGCCCGTTCAACATCTTGGCTTGGTACCGAAATGTGGACATAAATTAGATCCCCGCCTTTTTTAGAAGTACGTCGAGCTCTTCCGGATCCGGGCTCGCGGCGAACGCGGTTTTCATTTCGATCTTTCGTCGGACGAGCAGCGACATCAGCGATTGGTTCATCGTCATCATGCCGGTCTTGTTCTGGCCGGTCTGCATGAGACTCTGAATCTGGTGGAGCTTGTCCTCGCGAATTTGGTTCCGGATTCCCGGCGTCATGACCAAAATCTCCATGGCGAGGGCGCGGCCCCCGCCGACGGTCGGCAGCAGCTGCTGACAAATGATGCCTTGGAGCACGAAGCTGAGCAGCGTGCGGATACGGTCGCGCTGGCCGCTGTCGAACACAGACACCAAACGGTTGATCGTCTGAATCGCCGAGTTCGTGTGTAGCGTGCCGAAAACCAGGTGGCCCGTTTCAGCGATCGTCAGCGCGGTCTCGATCGTCTCGAGATCGCGCAGCTCGCCGATCAGGCAGTAGTCCGGGTCTTGGCGCAGAATGTGTTTGAGCGCGGTTTTGAACGCCCACGTGTCGACGCCGAGCTCGCGCTGATTCACGATGCACTTTTTGTGCTGGTGAATGTATTCAATCGGGTCCTCGATCGTCACGATGTGGCCGCGCTCCTCCGAATTGATTTTGTCGATCAGCGCGGCGATGGTGGTCGATTTGCCCGAGCCCGTCGGGCCCGTGACCAGAACCAAACCGTTGTGAAAGCGCGTGAACTCCCCGATGATCGGCGGCAGGCCCAGCGACTTCATGTCGGGCACGTCGCTCGGAATGCGGCGAAGCGACGCGGCCACGCAGCCGCGCTGAAAGAACAAATTCGCTCTGAAGCGCGCGAGCCCTTTCACGCCGAAGCTCAGATCGAGCTCTTTGGTCTCTTCAAAGCGGCTCTTCTGCTCGTCGGTCAAAAGCGAGTAACAAAGGTTCTTGCATTCGGCCGGGTCGAGCGCGTCGGCGCGGACCCGCACCAGAATGCCGTCAATGCGAAGCTGCGGAGGGGTGCCCACGGTAATATGGATATCCGAGGCGCCCTGATCAATTGCCAATTTTAGCAATTGCCGCAAAGTCATCATGATGCTTCTTCCTTCGCTTCGACGTGATCCGGCGCCGAGTTGTCGAGCACTTCCTCAATGGTGGTGCGCCCCATCTTCAAATTGGCGAGCGCGCTCATGCGCAGGGTTTTCATACCCTCCGCGACACCGGCCTTCTTGAGCTCGATTTGATTCGCGCTCTGGAAGATCAGGTGTTTGATGCGCTCGGTGATCGGCATGACTTCGTAAATGGCGATACGGCCTTTGAAGCCGATGTCATTGCAGGCGGGGCAGCCTTCGCCTTTCATGAGTTTGTAATCGGCGATTTCGTTCTCCGGAACGCCCAGGTCGATCAGCGTCTCGGGCGCCACGGAAATCGGCACTTTGCACTTCTCGCAGATCTTGCGAATGAGGCGCTGGGCGACGACCAGGTTCACGGCCGAGGTCACGAGAAACGGCTCGATGCCCATGTTCAGAAGACGGTTGATCGTCGAAGGCGCGTCGTTCGTGTGCAGCGTGCTCACGACCAAGTGGCCGGTGAGCGCGGCTTTGAACGCGATTTCGGCGGTCTCCAGATCGCGAATCTCACCGACCATGATGATGTCCGGGTCTTGGCGCAGAAACGAGCGCAGCGCAGAGGCGAAGTTGAGGTCGACCTCCGGATTCATTTGCACCTGATTGATGCCTTCGAGGTTGAACTCCACTGGGTCTTCCGCGGTCGAAATGTTGACATCGGTTTTGTTGAGCTCGGCAAGCGCCGAGTAAATCGTCGTCGTCTTACCGGAACCGGTCGGGCCCGTGATGAGCACCATGCCGTACGGAGAGTGAATCGCGTTCTTGAATTTTTCGAGCTCAATGGGGTCGAAGCCGAGCTTCGTCATGTCGAGCTGGAGGTTCGATTTGTCGAGGAGACGCAGCACGATTTTCTCGCCGAAGAGCGTGGGCAGCACGCTCACGCGAAAGTCGATCTCTTTGCCGCCCTTGAGCCGGAGCTTCAAGCGGCCGTCTTGCGGGCGCCGGCGCTCGGAAATGTCGAGGTTCGACATGATCTTCAGGCGGCTGATGATCGCCGCGGCCATTTGCGGGGGCGGCTGAACTTTTTCGTAGAGGTTTCCGTCGATGCGGAAGCGAACGCGAAACTTCTTCTCATAGGGCTCGATGTGAATGTCGGACGTTTTGGTCTTGATGCTTTCAGCGAGCATGAGGTTTACGAATTTGATGACCGGCGCGTCCGCGCTGTTTTTGTCGAAATCGACGATTTCGGATTGCTCAGGCTGACCGACATTCGTCTTGATGTTGGTCTTCTCGTCCTCCCGCTCCATCTCGGTCATGATCGCTTCGTACGAGATCTTCGATCCGTAATACTTCTCGATGGCCGTCTGAATGGCGGTTTCGGCCGCGACGACGGCTTCGACGCGCAAACGCGTGATGTACGACAAGTCGTCTTTCACGAAGATGTTCGTAGGATCGGACATGGCGATGACGATGGTGTTGCCCGATCGTGATACGGGTATCAGGCAGTGCTTCTCACAAAGCTCTTTGGGCACGAGTTTGATCGTGTCGGCGTCGATTTCGAAGCTCGAAAGATCGATGCTGGGAATCTGGTACTGTTTCGAAAGAAACTCAGCCCACTGAACCTCGTTGACGTAGCCTAGTTTAACCAGGGCGGCGCCGATCCGGCCCCCCGTTCGTTTTTGCTCGTCCCGGGCGGCCTCAAGCTGGTTCATGTTGATGATGTTTTCACGAACAAGAAGCTCGCCTAACTTTTTCGCTGCCACGATAACCCCCTCTGCGACCTCTTCTTTTCGGAAAAAGCTCTTTTCTTCTCAACAGCTTATCCAACTGGACGCGACCGTGACAGGAGATTTTTGGACTGGACTTTCGGCTTGAAGAGCGGACCGGGGCCCCCGCGCGCGAGCGCGCGCCACTGCTTTGGTCTGGAAACTGGACGGGACGCCGGTGCCGGCGCCCCGGCTCAATCGTCCATGAAACTCTTCACGTCGATGTTGTATTTGCGGATCTTGCGAAGGAGCGTGTTCTTGGGAATGTTCGCGTTCGCAACGGTCTGGTTGATGCGGCCCTTGTTCACCTTGAGCGCGTTGATGATGAATTCGCGCTCCGAGCTTTCTTTGAAGGCTTCGAAATCAGTCGGCCCGGTGCCTTCACGCGAAGCGGCTCCCGGTTTGCGCTGCGAAA
>DASUEL010000201.1:0-2213 GCA_036275095.1 Bdellovibrionales bacterium | reverse complement strand
AGTTCGGTCTTGATCTCGCTCACGTTCTCGATTTGGCATCCGAAGAAATTTTCGAGAGCCGAGTAGCTGTAGAAACCGCCGCGCCCTTGGCCGACCTGCACCAGCCAGGGCCACACCTGATGAGGGGCCGCGTGGATGGTGATCGCTTGCGTCGTCGCGATCTCCTTGTTCTCGAGAAACTCCTCGCCCGGAAGGCGAAGCTGCATCTCCTCTCGCGTGGCTCCCCAGTTCATCATGCGTTCAAGCAGCGGTTTCGCCGGTTTCATTGAACATCCCATCTTTCGAATACGTCATCGACGTCCCACTTCGCGTAGGGGCCGATGGGATCTTCACGCAGCATTCGGCGCAGCAGCTTGATCGCGTCAATGGTGGTGAAGATGCCCAGTACTTCGTTGTTGCGCGAAACTACGAGCGCGCTTCCGATTCTCTTTCGTTCCATGGCTTCGAGCACCTCTTCGAGCTTCGTTCCGAGACGCACGCAATACGGTGTCGCCGTCATGATCTCAGAGAGCTTCATGTCACCCGCCGTATTGAAGTACTGACGAAGATCCCGTTCACTGACGATACCGACCAAACTTCCATTTTCTGTTATGGGAAGGTGCCGAATTCTCCATTCTCCCATAAGGTAGAAGGCCTCTCGGACCGTCATCTTGGGCTCGACGGTATACGGAAACTTGACCATGTGTTCGCCGACTATTGTCTGTGACATATACTCCCCTTTCGTGGGTGTTGGTTTCTAGCGGCTTCTGACGACGATGACTGGAACGGGAGATCTCAATATCGTCTGGCGCGCGGTGCTCCCGAAAAACGCCTGCCCCAGCAGCGTGCGGCCATGAGTGCCGGTCACGACCAGTGTCGCCTTCTCGCGAGTGATCGCGTTTTCCACAGCGCGATACGCGAAGACCGATTTGTGATCGATGACCCCGCGGCATTCGATACCGGCGGCTTGAATTTTCGCGACTTTCTTTTTCATCTGCTGTGCCACCGAACGGTTGAGCTCTTCAAAGAGCTTTCCGACGGCGCGATGGCCGTCAGGAGTATTCAGCGCCATCTGCAGCATCGGATCCTGGCCTTGATACGCGCAATGAACCAGCGTGATCTTCGCGTCCAGCTGTTTGGCCAAATTGATCGCGAATTTCTCGGCGGAGGCGCTGCCCCTGCCGAAATCGACCGCGACCAGAACGTTGTGTTTCTTGCTGCGCGCGGGCATGGTACCCAGCTCTTGGAGTTTGGGCCCCAGCACGCAGGTGGGGATCTCAGCCCGGCGGACGACCTCTTCAGCGACGCTGCCGAGGAACAAACGTTTGATACCCGTGCGGCCGTGCGTTCCGATGACCATCATTTGAAATTTGCTCGGGCGAGCGATCTTCGAGAGCTGATCGACCGGAGAGCCGACCATGAAAAGCGGATGCGCGCCAATCTTCGAAGCCACGGCTTCCAGCTTGCCCTCTTCATTTTCGCGAACGCGTGCGCGAGCGAGAAGTTTTGAGACCGAGCCGTGTAGCATATTCTGCTCCCAGGCGGACTCGTCGCTTTCGAGAACCGTCGCGGCTCTCAGCGGCGCGCCGAGCGCTTCGGCGAAGTAGCGGGCCCACGCGCGAATGAGTCGCGTGCGGTTCTGATCAATGGGCGTTGTTGTTCTCAAATCATCAGCTAACAGTAGCGGCTTCATGTGGTCCCCTTTCAGGCGGTTCTCGATACAAAATCAAGGCAACCGGGTTGCCCGTTAATCTGACCTATGCGGACTTGCTTTGCCGTGCACTCAAAATTTTTGTTCAGAGCGCAGCTCGTCACTTTGCACGCGCCGACACAACCCACTCGCGACTTTTCGTCGATGTGCATCAGTGACGGCATAAACGTGTCACATTTAGTCATGATTCCTTCGCCGACCGTGATCGCCAGTGCGCGGCACTGGTTCGAGCCATTGAACGCGCAGCTTCGCGCGTTGCAGCGATCGACTTTAGGCTGGTTCATGATTTGGTCATCATCTCGGGCCATACAGTTTAGGTAGGCAAGGGCGGGGCCACCGTCAGCTGCAAAGAATGCGAGCTGGAAGCGCCAGCTTGTGCCAAGGGGAGCAAAACCAGGACAACTTGGCACGACGCCTCTCAAATTGAGACCCCCGACTTACGACGGGCGAACCTCATTTTCGAGAGCGGCACCGCGCTCGAAGGCACGAATGTTCTCGAGGGTCGTGCGCGCGATATTGGATA
>DASUEL010000200.1:0-5890 GCA_036275095.1 Bdellovibrionales bacterium | reverse complement strand
CGGCGGTCTCGTTTGGGGCATCCTCGGCGACAAGCGGGGGCGCGTTTCCGTCTTGTTCGGCTCCATCTTCATGTATTCGGTCGCCAACATTCTCAACGCGTTCGTCACGACGGTTGACCAATACGGTATTCTCCGGTTCGTCGCGGGCGTGGGGCTCGCGGGAGAGCTGGGTGCGGCGATCACGCTCGTGAGCGAGGTGATGACCAAAGAAACGCGCGGCTACGGAACGACGGTCGTCGCGGCAACCGGCATTTCGGGTGCCGTTCTCGCGGCTTTGATCGGCGAGAATTATTCGTGGTCCACCGCCTACATCGTCGGCGGGGTGTTGGGTCTCGCGCTTCTCGTGATGCGCGTGAGCATTTTCGAGTCGGGCATGTATCAAACCGTAAAACACCATCAAGTCAGCAGGGGCGACTTCTCCCAGCTTTTCACGAACGGCGACCGCGCCGTCAAATACATCAGCTGCATTCTGATCGGCGTGCCCATTTGGTACGTGATCGGAATTCTCGTGACGTTCTCGCCCGAGATCGCCAAAGAGCTTCAGGTCACGGGGCCCGTCAGCGCCGGTAAGGGCATCATGTACACCTATGTCGGCCTAATCTTCGGTGACCTGGCGAGCGGGCTGCTCAGCCAGTTCATGAGGAGCCGCAAGAAGGTCGTCGCGATCTTCTTGCTGATTACCGCGGGTTTCATCGGTGTGTACTTTTTCGCGCGCGGGCTTTCGCCCGAGATGTTCTACGCGCTTTGCATCGCGCTCGGGTTCGGCGCGGGTTACTGGGCGGTCTTCGTGACGATCGCGTCCGAGCAATTCGGAACGAACCTTCGCGCCACCGTCACGACCACGACTCCCAATTTCGTTCGCGGGGCAGTCGTACCGTTGACCCTCGCGTTTCAAGCGCTGGCCGGCCGCATGTCGCTCACCCAGAGCGGAATGATCGTCGGCGCCGTCGCCATGGCGCTGGCCTTTGCCGCTCTCATGCGGCTGCAAGAGACATTCGGCAAAGACCTCGATTATATCGAAAAATGAATTGGCCCGCGCCCCTTAGCGGAGGTTTCGGCGCGGGATATAGAAGCTGCGCCGGTCTTGAATCGATTTTTTGAACAGGATGTAGGCTCCGTGAGACCAGGCAAGCGGCCGAACGGACAGCGTGTCTTGCTCGGCGATCAAATGCGCGCTCGTGCTCATGTTTTGCATGAGCAGGAGATGCTCGCGGAAATCCTCGCCACGTTCGATCGCGGCGATTCCGCGCTCGGCGCTGAGTAGCGGCCAGGCGCCGCCCACGTGATTTTCACCGTATGAGTCGTGATTGTAGCGGATGTAGCCAAGGCCAGCGTACGTTTTGCGGCGCACGTGCTGATCGTAGAGGCGGATCGTGTTGCTGAACTCCGAGTCTTTCGGGCCTACGAGGCCGGCCAAAATCCACTGCAGAAAACCACCGTCGAGGATTTCGTCTTCGCGGTAATGATCTTGCTGGCCCGGGCGCTTGTTCGCGATTCTGAAATACGAGTGGTGCTGCGGATTCCAGCTGCCATTGTGGCCGAGCTCGAAGCGCGCGATGTAATTTTCGCCGAACGCGCCTTGGCGGATCAGCGTCCACGCTTTGAGGTTGGCCGTCCATTCTTGCGCTTTGTTCAAATATGCTTGCGCGCGTTTTTGATCGCGGGCGGACTCGAGCCAGGCTGCGGCCATCAAGCCTTCGACCGCGGCGGCCATGCTGTTGGGGCTCAAGCCTCCGTTTTCTTCCCAGCGCTCCTGCTCAGTCCAGGGGCCCACGCGCATTATGAACTCGGCCGCGCGGTTGACCATGTCGCGAAACTCATCGTAGTTCGCGGCCTTGAGCTCGACGAGACGGCCGACCAGCACGATCGGAAACCCGACTTGATCGAGCTGCATTCCGGTCCACGACGGCTGTCCGTTGACCCACATGTTTTGCGCCCAGGAGCCCGGCTTGCCGCTCGAAAGCTGAACGGCTTTGTACCAGCGCGCCACATTCAGCGGCGTCCGCACGTCGCCGACGGCCAGAAGCGCGAGCGCTTTGTGATAAAGATCGCGCGGCCAAACTCTGTGGTAGCCGCCGTTGCCGGTGTCTTCGAGGCGTCGGCGCGACTTTTCGTAGTCCTGTTCGACGGTCTCCCACATCCAAGGAATTCCAGGATTCGCGGGAGCGGCGATGAACGCGCCAGTTACGATTTTGTCTTCGCAGCTTTTGAGCACGATGATGCTGTTCTCGAGAAGAGCGTCACTCTTGTCGTACGCGAGCTGATTGAGATACTGCGACCATTGCGCTTGCTGTTGCGCGATCAGCGTCTCGACCGGAACGGCCTTCAATGACTTGATTTGTTGAGCAAGATGGGATTGCCAGTCTTTTTCGGCCGAAAACGCAAGGACGACGCGAAAGCGAAGCCGCGCCTCGGTCGTTTTGTGATAGAGCGCGCCGGCCACGTTTCCGAACTGCGCGCGCATGTAGACATTGGCGTCGTCGAACGGGCGCTCAAACGGCGAGTTCACGCCCTCGAAACCCATATTGACCGAAGTCACCGGTAGCGTCCACGTCACGAATTGCTTCGAAAACGGAAGCATCCCTTCGGGCTCATCGCCGCGTACGTCGGCTTGAAACGCGAGCAGGCCTCGGCCCACGTCACGCAATTCTTCGGCTTGAATCGTGTCGCCGCCCGGGGTTCCCTCGGCAGCCGGGTTATGCACGAACGCGAGCTCGCGCGCCGCGGAGCTTTTGAACTCGACCGTGTAGTCGATTACGGCCGCGTGGTGCGGAACGCTGACTTGAATGATCTTGTTGATGACTACGCCGTCGCCGGCGCTTCGAATGTGGTAAGCGGAGCTGCGCGGAAAGCGCGTGGCGTGATGGCTGAAGCCACGCCGCTCATCGATGACGCGATTGCCTTCGCGAATCAACAAAAACGACGACTGGGTCTGGACGCGATCGACGTGGGGATAATAGAGCTCCGAAAGCGCGCCGTCGACAGCCGTAAACCACAGCGGTGTAGTCATGGTCGTGCCGAACGCGATTTTGTCTGGCCGCGGGAAGTGGCCGAGCTGGCCGGGCCCGCCTGGTGCATCACCGGCGCGCCAGACCGGCTGGGGCGCCTGACGTATGGCGGACTGCGCGTCCGCGTACGAAATGGTCAAAAACATCAAGCCGAATAGAGACAGAAATATCCAGGCGAGTCGTGCGAAAGGCGTCACTTGATCCCCTTGTTTTCGTTCTTATCGCTGTCCGCGATCGAGACCCACGGCCAAAATGATGATGATTCCCTTAAAGACCATTTGATAAAAGCTCGGCACCTCGAGAAGGTCCATGCCGTTGTTCAAAGTCGCAATCGTCAGAGCGCCGACAAAGCTTCCGAGAATGGTGCCGACGCCGCCTTTGAGACTTGTGCCGCCGATCACGACCGCCGCGATGGCGTCGAGCTCGAAAAGCTGGCCCGCCGTCGGAACGGCGCCGTTCAGGCGAGCGGTGAGCAGCGCGCCCGCGAGCCCCGAGAACAGCCCCATGATCGAGTAGACGATCCATTTCACTTTACGAATCGGAACTCCCGCCCAATGGGCGGCTTGCTCGTTGGAGCCGATGGCATAGATACAGCGGCCGAGCGTCGTATGCGTCAGCAGGAACGCGGTCACGGCTAAGGAGGCCACGAGAAAGAGCACCACGACGGGGAAGCCTTTGTACTGAATGAACGCGTACGCAAAGACCGCGCACGTCAGAAGCGGAAAGACCGCCTCGAGCAGGTTGCGGCGAAAGCGCCATAGCATCAGCGCGAGCACAAGTGCGATTAGAAAAACCGTCGGCCAATGGCTTATGTACTCCTCGGCGATGAAGCGAAACGAATCGCCCATGGGCGAGATGCCGCTTCCGTTCGAAAGAATCAGCGCGACCCCGCGCGCGATGACCATCATGCCGAGCGTGATGACGAACGGCGCGATTCCCAAAACCGAAACGAGACCTCCATTGATGATGCCGGCGGCGGTGCCCACGGCCATCGAAAGCAGAACCGAGTTTACGGCGCCCGTGACGCCTTGGTCGGCCCAGCCCCAGTGAAGCTGTGAGATGCCGACGAAGATGCCCGCGACCGCGACGATGCTGCCGATCGAAAGATCGATGCCTCCGGTCAGAATGATGAGAGTCATGCCCGCGGCCAAAACGCCGTTTATCGAAGCTTGCCGCAAGAGGTTCGTGAGGTTACGTGGAGATAAAAAGCGGCTCTCCATCGTCGCCCAATCCATGGTCATGAATGCCACGACCGTGGCCAGGAGGAGAAAACCGATCCAAACACCGTTCTTTTTGATGAATGTCTTCATGCTGTAACCTTTCGAGCGCCGACCGCGAGCTTCATGATGGCTTCTTGCGAGAACTGCTCGCGTTTGAGGATGCCTTGTTCGATGCCTTCGCTCAAAACGACGATGCGATCGCAGAGGCCGATAATTTCAGGAAGATCGGAGCTCACGACGATCAGCCCGCGCCCTTCGGCGGCGAGCTTGAACAAAATATCGTAAATCTCGAATTTGGCACCGACGTCGATTCCGCGGGTCGGCTCGTCGAGAATGATGACCTGTGGGTTCACCTGCAGCGCGCGGGCGATGATGACCTTTTGCTGATTACCGCCGCTCAAGTTCTGAATCTCTTGCTGCGGACCCGTACAACGCGTGTTGAGACGCTTGAGACTTTCCGTGGCCCGAGCCGATTCGTTGTCGAGACTCAGCAAGCGGCCGAGAAAGCCGGAAGCCAGGCGTGAGAGGGAGACGTTTTCGTCGAGCGAGCGCTGCGGAAGAATGCTTTCGCGTTTGCGATCTTCGCTGACGTACGAAATTGCATTGGAGAGGCCTTCGCGCGGATTGGCCATGACCGTGCTGTTGCCGTCAATAAAGATTTCGCCGCTCTTGACGATCGAAGGGTCGCCGAAGAGCGCTTTGAGCATCTCGGTACGGCCCGCACCGAGCAGGCCAGCGAACCCGAGAATTTCACCGCGACGAAGCTCGAAGTTAATGGGGCCGAACACGTGCTTACCGGTTTGGTCGTGGCCCGTGAAGTCTTTCACGCGCAGTACGACCTCGCCGAGTTTTTGCGGCGGCCGCTCGGGGAATGCGCGCTCGAGGCTGCGGCCCACCATGTGCGAAATGAGTTTGTCTTCGGGTAAATCCTTGGTGGGAGCCGTGTGCACGGTTTTCCCGTCACGAAGAACGGTGATGCGATCGGAGATGCGGTAGATCTCTTCCATCTTGTGGCTGATGTAGACGAGGCCTTTGCCTTCGCTTCGAAGCGTTTGAATGAGCTTCATGAGCGACTCGACCTCGCGAGGCGTGAGCGCCGAGGTGGGCTCATCGAGCACCAGCACGCGGCTCTTACGCGAAAGCGCCTTGGCGATTTCGACCATTTGCTGGGTGCCGACGCTCAGGCCATCCATCGGATCGCGCGCCGAACAGGGCGCGCCGATTTGTTTGAGCCAATAGTCGGCCTCATCGTAAAGCTTGTCCCAATCGACCAGTGTTCCTGACGTTTGCCAGTGGCCGACGAAGATGTTCTCTCCGACGGTGAGATGCGCGAACGGCGAGAGCTCCTGATGAATGATCGCGATGCCCGCGTTTTCGGCATCGAGCGGCGACTTGAACTGCACGACCTGGCCGTCGACGAGGATATCGCCCTCGTAGGTACCGGCCGGATACACGCCGCTTAGAACCTTCATCAAGGTCGACTTGCCGGCGCCATTTTCGCCGACGAGAGCCAAGACCTCCCCGCTTTGGATGGTCAGATTGACCGAATCCACGGCCTTCACACCAGGGAAGGTCTTGGTGATGTTCGAGAGTTTTACGAGCTCAGCCAAGAGTGATTACTGCTTGCTGACTTTTCCCATGACGGCGTCACGTGAGTGAAAG
>DASUEL010000199.1:0-6066 GCA_036275095.1 Bdellovibrionales bacterium | reverse complement strand
TCCCGCGCGACATTCTCCTGCAGAAGGCCCGCCAATATCGCGAGAGCCAGCGTCAGCCCGGCGAGAAGTCGCCCGAGCAGCTTCCGCTTCAGATGGATGAAGAGAGCCCGCTCGAAGCCGCCCGCAAGCTCGCGCAAAAGTTCACTCAGACTTCGCCTTTCGATTCGCGGACCCTCGATGTTCCGACGTACATCCGCCGTCAGCAGAACATCGACCCCGACGTTCACGAGTGAGTGAAAGCTTACTTCATTAGTGATATTCACCTGTATTCCATGGAGGATCCCAAAGCCGGGATCCTTCTTCGTTTTTTGCGCTCGCTCGACCGCGAGACCACGCACTTATTTTTGATGGGAGACATTTTCGATCTTTGGGTCGCCGATCACACGCTTTTTGCCACCCGCTATGCTCCGCTCGTGCACGAAATCGTCAACCTCGTGAGACGTGGAGTCGAAGTCCACTACTTCGAGGGCAATCACGACTTGCACCTGAAGGAATTCTGGCAAGATCGCATGGGTGCGATCGTCCACGAAGGGCCGGTCTACCTCGAGCTGGGGGACAAAACATTTCGCCTCGCGCACGGCGACGAAACGAATCCAGAAGACCGGGTTTACAGGTTTCAGCGCTGGACGCTGCGCACGCGCTTCATCGAGGCGGTCTGCTTCAATTTGCCGAGTGCCGCCGTCAACTTCGTGGGCGAGCGGTGGAGCGGCCACAGCCGCAAGAAGCGCCCGTATGTCAATGAGCCGGTGAAACAGCGCGCGCGCCGATTCGCCGAGGAGAAAGCGGCGGAGCGGCCGTTCGACTACATGATCTGCGGCCACACGCACATGCGCGACGAACACGTCTTCAAGAGCGGAGGCCGCGAGGCCCGCTACATCAATCTCGGCACCTGGCTCGTTCAGCCGGCCGCGCTCGAGATCACTTCCGATACAATCCAGTTCATCGACCTGGACCAGCCGGCGTAACGCTCGGCTCGAGGCCGAGACCGAGACCGAGCGCGGACCGAGCGCCCGCCTTTAGGCGCGCAGCTTTGGTCCAAAAAATCGGCGGTTGAGAGGCATTTCCGCTCCGACTCCGCGAAAATAGTAACTACGCCCATACTTGCGAGGTGCCCGGCTTTGTCGAGTCCCGGAATTACGCTTTCTCTGTACTTCGTCCTTCTGGCTGCCGTTCCGGCGCAAGCGCAGGAGCCCGCGGCGGTTGACGGCAGTGCCGTCGGAGCCGGGCGGGAGCCTCAGACCGCGACGGGCGGGGCCGGGCGGGCGGCCGCGCCATACGACGTCGCGGCATCGCCCAAAGACGGAGACACGGCCGATTGGACGGCCGCGGAACAGAGGCTCGTGAACGCGGGCTTCAACAAGAAATTCATTCGCGCGCTCGAGTCGGCCTACGTGCCTTCGGAGTTCAGGCAAGTCGTCGAGCTCAACGTCCTGCTATATTTGCGCAAAAGCGATTACCATGGCCCGCAAGTCACGCGCGAAGCGACCGACGCCGTTCGAAAGTTCATCGCGAAGCACGGCAAAACGCTGCGCGAAGCCGAGCGCCGCTTCGGGGTGACCGCGGGGCCGATCGCGAGCTTGCTATGGCTCGAGTCTCGACACGGCCAAAACATGGGGCGGTTTCACGTTCCGAGCGTCTATGTTCATCTCCTGCAGGCGGACCGGCCCGAAACGCTGGAGCATCTGAAAAAAGCGGCGAGCGATTTTGGGCCAACGACCGAGCAAACACCGGCAGAAATCGAGGCGCGCGTTAAGACCAAGTCGGAATGGGCGCTCGGCGAGCTCAGGGCAATTGAAGCCGTCTTCAACAAGAAATACAAAGGAAGGCTTTCGGCACTTAAGCGCTGGAAGGGTTCGTTCTCCGGTGCGTTCGGAATCGCGCAGTTTCTGCCTTCGAGCTATCTGAATTTCGCGAAGCCGGCGCGCAAAGGCAGAGTGCCCGACTTAACGAAGCCGGAGGACGCGATCATCAGCGTCGCGCACTATCTCCACAAGCATGGCTGGATCAAACGCCGCCCGAAGACCCATCAGGACGCGCTTTTTCAATACAATAAAAGCCACGACTACACGGAGGCGATTCTGAAGATGTCGCAACGGGTACGTCAGCCCGCCTCACGTTGAATGCAGGACCCGCGCTCAGCGGGCCGCCACGTCACACTGAAAATCGATTTCGTAATCGGAGAATTCGGGGAGCTCAGGCCACGGCCGGCGCAGCCTGAACTTCGCGGGCACCCGGCCCATGAGTTTTTCCCGAATATCGAGGCTCGCGAAGCCGGTCATTCCGCCTTCGGTGCCCTGCCTGCGGAGCGCGGCCTCTTCGGCGTCGAGCAGAGCGACGTCGAAAATCCGGTAACCCGGGCGTGAATCATCTCGCGACATGATTTGAGCGTCGAGCGTTCCCTGAAGGGTCTTTTCTCCAGCGGTGACACGATAGGCGACGCGGCCCCAAAACGTTTGCCAGCCGTTCTTGGAAGCGACGAACGTCAATTTGCGTGAGACTTTCAAGCTCAATGCGGGCGATTCGCAAATGATGAAATTGTCATTCGCCGATGCGGCCGGCGCGCTCATGAGAATCGCGGTGAGGACGAGTTTCAACATACGGTGCTCCCGTTCTTAAGGAACGTCTTTGACGAGTTTGACCACGGTCGGATTCGATTTCTTCACGAGCGCACGATAGGGCTCGCGTAGCGATTCATATTTTTGGCTGAGGTCGCGCGCGTTAATGAGGCAAACGGCCTGAACCGAATGGGCGTTTTTGTCTTTGGGTTTCGTCAGGCAGTCTTCGAGCTCCACGAACAAATCGCTCGCTTGCCGCTCGTTGCGAACTTGGGCGACGCGCTCGCCGACTTCATCGGAGAATCGCATCAGGGACGGTGGCGTGCCGTGGCTGTTCTTGTCCACTTCATCACGGAGTTTCGCCAGTGAAGGCGTCGCTTCCCTGACCGGGCGCAAAGCGGGCGGAGGACCGAGCGCGGTGTCGGAGGGAGCTTTCGTGTTCGTCGCACCGGAGGGCGTCGCGCCAGGCACTGCAGCCGGCGAAGCTGAGGGTTGGGGGCTCGGAGCCGCCGTCAGCGAAGGCGCGGGCGAGGATTCGGGCATCGCGTTTGCCGGTGCGTCGCCGGTACCTTCGATGAATTCCGTTGCGGGAGTCGTCTTCTCGGGAACGAGCTTCGGGTAGAACCAAACCGCCAGGCCGGCGAGAACCGCGAGGGCGGCGAGCCAACGTGCACTCATATCAGTCCAACAATCCCGAGCTCGTCATGTCAGGGGTTCCGTAGTATTTGCCCGTCTTGCCTCGGCCCGAGAGCAGCTCGGGAAAGCTATCGTTCGCTTTTGAGCTGTAGGCGGGCTCGCCGGTCGCGATTTGCACGCGGTTCGCCTGGTCGATCGCCTGCGCGCGCATGTAGCGCTCGTAGCGCGTGCCCGAAAACTTTGGAAGAACGGCGCGGGCATAGATCGCGCCGATCGCGTAGGCACCCCATTCGCCGCGGTCGCAAACGCGTTTGCCCTCATACTCGTGATATTCCGGGCACGTTCGGTGCAGATGGCCGCAGGTCCAGCGCGTGTAGCTCTTTTCGAAATCTTTGGAGTTTTTCGCGCGCCTCATCACCTCGAGATCTGATTGTCTGACGCCACCCGTGCAGTCGGAGTGACGTGCTTCGTGAATCAGGATCATATTGCGAAGCTCGGCCGGGTACTCGAGCCCGGGTTCGTCGGCGCCTTCGACGTATTTACGATAGCCTTCGCCGAACATCATCAGGCCCACGCGAGAAGACGTGACGTTGACCGTGTAATTCGCGACCCGAACCGTGACGGGCTCGCGCTCCAGCAGGCTCAAGTACCAAACCATCGTGCCGATGTTGGCGGCGCCGACAGTGAGCGCGGCGGGAGCGAAAAACGCGCTCGAGGAATTTCCGTCTTTGGCCCAATTCGTATAAGTGAACCGGCTCATCCTCAAATCGGAGCGGTTCAGCTCGTCTTCGGTAACCGCGTAGGTAATGCGCTCGCGGTAAAATCGGACGAGATCGGCGCCGGTGGTGCCGCCGAAAACCTTCGTAATGATGCCGTTGTTTCTTTGATCGTAACTGCGAAGCTCGTAAGTATCGGTCGCGTTGAGTACTTGGAGGTCGTCGGCCTCGAGCTGCCGTTTATCTGGCTCCGGATACGGGTCGCTGGAGCCGCCTCCGCCACCACAAGCATTCAAGATCAATCCGAGCGCGACGACGTACAACAAAGAAAACTTTTTCACGTATCCTCCGCAAGGCCCGCGGGCGGGCTCCCACTGCTATCTATATGGTGTGAAGACACTGAGCAAGAAGGGTGCCCGTTCGGGTCAGCTAGGGCGCCCATAGGCTCGTTGGGCACCGTATTTCAGGCAAGAAATATAAAAGGACCCGTCAAAGGTTTCAACAGGGCCTGTCGGGGCGCCGCAAATTGTCAGCGAAGCCCGACAACCGGTTTTCGTGCCAGGCACTGCGTTTCCCGGGGCCCCAATCGGCCCGCTTGGAAGACCTATAACTCGAGAAGCTGTTTCGCGTGGGCAATGCTGGTTTTGGTGATTTTCTCGCCCGAGATCAAGCGCGCCACTTCGTTCACGCGCTCGTCTTTTTTGAGCAAGCGAATCTCCGTTGCGACCCGCTTGCCGCTGACGCTCTTTTCGATCAAGAAATGCACGTCACCAGCGCAGGCGACTTGCGGCAAATGCGTCACGCAGATCACCTGCTGGCCTTTCGAGATCGTCTTCAGCTTGCGACCCACTTTTTCGGCGGTCGTGCCGCTGACACCGGTGTCGACCTCGTCAAACAAGTAGGTGCGCGGCACATCGGCTTGGCCCACGACGTTCTTGAGAGCGAGCAGAATCCGGCTGAGCTCGCCGCCGCTGGCGGACTTGCCGAGCGGGCGGGCTTTGTCTTTCGCTGAAGACTTGATCACGAATTCGACGTCGCTGACGCCGGTTGCGGTGAAGTGATCGAGCTTCTCGATTTGCACTTCGAAGATCACGCCTTTCATGTTGAGGTCGCCGAGCTCGTCGTTGACCTCGTTGGCGAGCAGCTCGGCGCCGCTTCTGCGTCTGCGATGAAGATCGTCGCCCATTTTTTGAAGCTCTTTTTTGAGGCTGTCGCGTTCGGCGGCCAGGTCTTTCAGGCGATCTTCGGAGCCCTCGAGGCCCGCGATCTCGCTTTCGATGTTCTCGAGCGCCGACAGAATCTCGCTGACGGTGGCGCCATACTTTTTCTGAAGATGCTTGAGGTCGCTCCTGCGCTTCTCGAGCTGGTCGAGGCGCTCGGGCTCGGCATCGAGACTTTCGGAGTACGCGCGCAGCTCGTGCACGCAGTCTTCGATGAGCGTCTTCGCCTGCTGAAGCGACTCGATGCGGGTCAAAAGTGTCTTGTCGAACTGCGCGAGATCTTGGGCCCGCTGAATCACGCGATGAACGCGCACGAGCGCGGAATCGTCTTGCGTGTACAGCGTCTCTTCGGCCTCTTGCGCCCACTTATGGAGCTGACTCGAATAGCGGAGCCTGAGGTATTCGTTTTCGAGCTCTTCTTCTTCGCCCGGCCGAATCTGCAGCGCCTTGATCTCGTCCCGCTGAAAGGTCAAGAAATCGAGTTTTTGCGCGCGCAGCTTTTCGCTGGCCTGAATCTCTTCGATTTCGCGCTCGATATCGAGGAGCCGCTGATACTTCTCGCCAAACTCTTTTTTGAGCTGGACCGTGGCGCAAAAGCGGTCGAGGAGCAGCAGATGATAGGCTTTGGAGAGCAGGTTGCGGTTCTCGGCCTGCGCGGTCATCTCGATCAACGGAGCCGTATTGCCGGTGACTTCGATGAGTGGAGCCACGAGATCTTGCAGCGTCGTGAGCGGGCTCAGGCTGCCGTTGATATACACCCGGCTTTTGCCCTGCGCGGACACGAGGCGTCGTACGATGAGCTCCCCTTCAGTGTCGATGCCCATATTGCGGAGCTTTTCCATCAAATCGGGCCGCTGGCTGATGTCGAATTCGCCTTCGACCGTGGCCGTGTCGTTCTCGTTGCGGATCATCTCGGAAGACGCTTTGGCGCCCATCAAA
>DASUEL010000198.1:0-3645 GCA_036275095.1 Bdellovibrionales bacterium | reverse complement strand
CTTTCGGCTTCGCTGAAAATGTTCGAGTTGTAGCCGGCGGCGAGATCGACATACGGAAAAAACACGCGGTCGGCATCCCAAGTGCCTTCACGGATCTGCGTTAGAAATTGTTCCGCCTCGTCGAGCGTGTCGGTCTCGCGGCTGATGTCGCGCGCGATACGAAACGCCTGCCGCGCGCGGTTCGGCATCGCCAGGCGCAGCCACACCATTCCGATCAAGACATAATGGTCGGCGCGGGGGTATTGGCGATTCACCGTTTGGAGCAGGTCCAGCGTTTCGTCGTTGCGGCGGGCTCGGTAGCGGGCGACGGCCATTTTGCGCACACGCTCCAAGAATTCATCGCGCTCGGTTTCGAGATCTTTGCGCAAGCCGGGCGGCAGCGGCTGCTGCTCGAGGTTGCCGAGATAGCTCATGGCTTGTTTGACGTCGCCCTTCTCCATCAGTGTCTTGGCGAGATAGAGCTCGGCGGCGGGGGCCAACGGGCTTTTCACGAGAATGACGTTGTAGTAGGCGTCTTCGGCCCGCGGCCAGTCGGCGAGCAGATAAAAGATGTTGCCGAGGTTGAACCAATAAAGACCGTTTCGCGGATTGCGGCGGGTGAGGTCCATCATGATCTTACGCGCGCTCTTGAGTTTCTTCTTCTGCGCGAGCGTCATCGCCCGCTTGAACATGACGTCGTCGCGCGCGCCCAAAGCAGGGCCCGCGATCAACACCAAAGCGATGACCAACACAAGATGCCGTATCAAGTATATTTAGAATACCGGTCACTGCCGCGCGAATTCAACTTCGAACGGGTTGTTCTTCGTGCAGCCGAACGTCGAGCCGTCGTTGGTCGTGAGCTTCAGGTTCGGCTCGTTCAGCACGTACGCGAAAGTCGAAGGCGGCGGGACGTAGCCTAGCAGCGCCGCGCACATTGCCTCGGGGCAGCCCGCGCTGCACGCCGACTGCTGAAAGGTAAACAACACCGAGTTTTCGCTTTCATACTGGACCTGGGCCGGTGTCCGCACGTTGCAGACGACGCCGCCGCCGTAGTCGAACGAGTTGCTGATCGTGGCCTGCCGGCCGGCGATGCTCATCGAGGTCGACTCACCGGGCGCGGGCGTAACCTCGCTCCCATTGCACTGGGACCTTTGCTGAATCCATATTCCATCCAACGTGTGGAGTGTGTCTTGGCCGCTGAGTACGGTACCGAGGCCGCCATCTGTTCCGCAGGCGGCAGTGGAGATGAGAATAAGAAACAACAAAGGAGATTTCGTGGTCATACATTTCTCCTTCGTGATGATCTTCCGGAAGGACTAAAGATACAAAGCCGGGGCCAGATCCCGTTTCGGGAATGCAATCGCCTCGCGGACTTGCGCGTGTCTCATTCCGGGAATTCCCGCTCAAACTGTTAGACGCAAACCCAGTGTGCAAAATGGGACGAAATTTCGCGTCTTAACCCTCCGGGCGGACTCGGTTTTCGCGGCCGCAACTTCAATTGAATTCGCGGTTTTTCGTCAATCCTGTAGACACGGCCGCCGCGGCACCGAGCAAATGGCGGGAGTCTCGCCGTGGCACGAACCCTGCTCGTGTACTTCATTGGGGTTAGCTTGCTTAGGAAGAGTGGGCCGGGCGACGTGTGCTCATTCTCCGTGGAGGATCCATGGTGCGCGCCTTTCAGTTTCTCACGATGATGTTCATCGCCGTCTATTTTCAAAACTGCTCGAAGGCCGACTTCGGCGTTCAAAGCGTGAACGCGAACGCCGGCGCGCCGATCGATAACGAGCTGATCGTGGAGTATCCGGATGGAACGCCCACGTTTCCGCCCGAGTGCTTCGGCGACCGCGACGACGATGACGAGGACGGCGACTGCTGCGATCACGGCGAGTGCGACGGCACCACGGCCCTGAGCAGCCTATTCAAATCTTCTTCGGCGACGTTCAGTTCGTCTTCACGGCGCTCGCGCCCGACGCCGCGCCCGAGCCCGATTCCGGCCGCGTGCGACTGCCCGCAGGTAACCGCCGACCGCATTCTGATCAACGTGAACCGTATCGAGCTTCTGCCGGCCGGGATCACCGTGGCGGTGCCCGCCGATACGGTCGTCGATCTCCTGACCCTCGACACCGAAGGCTTCATCTTCGGCCCGCTGCCGTCGGGCGGGGACGTTCAGCAAATCCGCCTGGTCCTGAATGACTTCGGAAACAAGATCATCACCCCTACGCCGAGTGAAATTCCTCTACGAACTCCGAGTGCGGGTAACACCGGAATCGTTCTCGACCTCGCGGCGGCCGTTCCGCTCGAGGCGGGAAAATCTTACTTGATTCAGGCCAACGATCCGTCGACCGCGATCGTTCGAAGCGGCGTCATGTGCGTGCTCCGGCCCGACATTCAAATCACCAACATTCAAGAGGCCGCGCCCGCCGAATGACGGCGGGCTCCCGGCCCTTGAACCCGATTGAAAGGATTCAATCCCATGAGCCGATATCTCACGGGTCTCGTCATGAATCACGTCTTCTGGGCTCTCGCGACGCTGTTCTTACTGGCGTACTTCGCGTGAGCTCACGCGTGGATTCTTAAGCGGAATATTTTGAAAAGTTCATAATAGGTACACACTCGACTCGCCACACGCGTGCTAATGGTCTAAATAGGTACACGTTTGGAGGATCCATGACGTACCTATTGGCTCTATTTGCCGTTTCACTCTCTTCGGCTTCCGCTGTACTGCCCACCCGTTTGCCCCCCGGAAATTACGAAATTCAAAAAAACAAATATAATCTCGAGCTCCCGAAAGAGCTGCGTTCCGAGTTTCGCGAAGACTCGCTATCGCGTGCAAAGGTCTGGCGCCAGCCGCAAGTCGACATCGAGCGCGCGAATCTCGCCGAGACCGAGCAGGCCGCCGACGGTTTCAAATATGAAAATGAAGTGATCTGCAAATGGGCGCCGTCGATCAAGCTCGGTGGCGCGACCGCCAAGTTCATGTGCACGCTCCCGAACGGCGACACGGTGAAAGTGAAGTACGCCAAAAAAGGCAAAGCGAATCCCGAGATCCAGGGCGAAGTCGCCGCGAGCCGCCTCTTTCGCGCGCTCGGATTCGGCGCCGATCGGGTTTATATGGTTCGCACGCTTCGTTGCTTCGGCTGCCCGAGCGATCCGTGGTCGCTGACCACTCAGATGCACAGCCACTCACCGCAAATGCAGCGTGATTTTTACCGCCGCTACGGCCAGCAAGACCGCAACGGCAATTACGTTTACGAGCCCGACTACGGCGACTGGACCGATTTCGAAAACGTGGCGATCGAGCGCCGCCTCGAAGGCCGTCGCATTGAGGCCAAAGACGATCAGGGCTGGTCGTATAGTGAGCTCGCGAAGCTCGACCCCCGCATGGGCGCTTCGAGCCGCGCCGAGATCGACGCGCTTCGCCTCCTGTCTTCGTTCGTTCAACACAGTGACAACAAGCGCGACAATCAAGTGCTCGTTTGCCAAGACTCGGCCTTCAACGGCTCACGCTGTCAGCGGCCGTTCGCGGCACCGCATGACTTGGGCTCCACGTTCGGTTCGGGCGCCGGCGGAACGGGGCACAGCAAATTCGACGTCGAAGACTGGGCCAAGACCCCGATCTGGAAGAACGGTTGCGAGGCTTTAGTGAACACCAGTCTCACCGGGGGC
>DASUEL010000197.1:0-8681 GCA_036275095.1 Bdellovibrionales bacterium | reverse complement strand
AAGAGCTCTTTCGAAAGAAATCATAGTGCATAGCGCGCAGGTCAGGAAAGCGGAGCGCAGGGTCCTGGGTCCTGGGTCCCGCACGCGAAGCTCGGTTGATCGAATTATTTTTTCTTGCCGAAGATGAGCCCGACGACGTCTTTGAGATCGCCGTGGAGGAGATTCACCGGTTTATTTTTGTTCGAGATGCTCAGGAGATGAAGCTCGCGTTTGGCGTCGAGGAACTCCGGCTTCAGCGCGACCGAGTGAGAGAGATTCGATTTCGCCGACTCGAGATCGCCGAGATGTTTCTGCCAGAGTCCTTTGACAAAGTAGTACAAGAAATTGTGGCGATCTTCGGGCGCGATGCGATTGAGGCCTTCGCCCACCGCCGCGACCGTGTCGGCCGTTTTGTCGCTGGCAACCGAGCTATTGAGCTGCGCCCATAGGGTGTGCAGGATCAGCTCGCTGTTCGCGGGGCGCAGGGCGGCCGCTTGCTTGAACTTCTCGACGGCTTTGCCCGGCTGGTTGCCTTTCAGGAGCGATTTGCCTTCTTCGAAGAGCGACTCGGCTTGCAGGACCTTTTCGGCCTGGCCGTGCTCCAGCTCCTTGACGTAAGCTTCGCGTTGTACGTCGTTCGATAGCTGATTGTACGCCGCGGTCATTTTCGCGAAGATCGTTTTGGTCAGCTCAATGACCTCCGGCTCGGCTCCCGGCTGCAGCTTGTCGGGATGAAACGCCTTCGACAAATCGTGATAGGCCTTTTTGATCTGCGGGCCTTTGACCTTTCGGGAGACACCGAGAATCTCGAAGAGATTCTTGGCCTCGAGGTCTTTGAGAATGCGCTGGAGGCGGACGATCTGCCCCTTCGAGTCGACGGATTTCATCGAAGCGTTGAAGACGATGAGATCGTTGAGAATCATGAGGTGAATGCTGCCGAGGAGATGCTCCTCGCGCCCCTGATATTTGTTCATCAGCTGCATGAGGCTCGTGCCGTTTTTGATGTCTTGTCGGAGCTCCGGAATGCGAATCAGAGGCGTGAGGTTGAAGGCCGGGTGCGTGTCGCTCCAGCGATCCGTGCGGCTGATCGTGTTTTCTTGCCAAACGAGGTAGAAGTTTTTCAGCCACTCGAGCGTGATTTTCGAAGAGATCCAGTCGCTCAAGAACGGGACGAGCTGGACGCGCTCGAAGGCGCCGTCGCTGGTCTGAACTTCGACCTCTTCAAACTTCACTTCGTAGTTCGTGTCTTGAACGAGCTGAGAGAGGCGGATGCCGAGCTGTTCGGTGTTGATGATGCTGATGACGTGCGGGCTGATCACGTTCGCGGTGATCAGGCGCTCGCCGACGCGAAGTTTGTTCGGGTTAGGCTGCGAAAGCACGGAATCGAGCTTCTCGAGCGTCAGGAAGTTCTTCTCGACGATCAGCGCGCCGAAGAACGACTGACGGTCTTGGAGCTCGGCCTGCACGATGCGGCCTCTCGAGATTGAGACGACCGACGGCTTTCCGTCGGAGTCGGTGAGATAGAGCTTGCCCGTAACCGAGGGCATCATGAGAAGCGTGAGCGCGCGCGGAAGGTCGAAGCCGTGAAGGACGGTGGTTGCCTTGAGCGCGGCGAGCTTTTCGCCCGGCGTGGCGTTCGGTTTGCTGAGCAGCTCGGCGAATGGCTCCTTCGGCTCTTCGACCGTGACGGTAAGCCCGCTCTCGATGGTTTTGATCAGCTCGAGCGGATCGAAAGGTTTCGGGAAAAACTGATTCGCTTTGGTCTTTTGAAGGGCCTCTTTGATGAAGGCTTTGTCTTTGTAAATCCCGCTCGTCAGAATGATGGGCTCGTTTTCAGCGCCTTCGTTGCGAAGCTTCTGAGCCAAGTCGATGCCCGGCATCTTAGGGAGCAGGCAGTCGATGACGTAAGCATTGATGACTTGCAGGTTGTTGGCCGCGATCGCGTCGGCCGGGTTTTTCGCGACGATGGCTTGGAAGCCCGCTTTGGTCACAACCGTGCGCAGCACTTCCGAGAAAGTGGCGTCATCATCTACGATTAAGACCTTAATCTGACTTCGATCCATGCTGTTCTAATTAATCGGCATCCCGGCGGATAATTTGACGATTTTGACATGGATAGTCTAAAATTGACTAAAGAGAACCGTACTTCAGAATAGCGGTTTGCTAGACTTAAATCAGGAGAGAACTCAAATGGGCGCCAATACCAAGTCCGTAACCGATAGCAGCTTCGATTCCGACGTCCTTCAGTCCAAAGTCCCGGTCCTGGTCGATTTCTGGGCCGAGTGGTGCGGGCCCTGCAAAGCGCTCAGCCCCAAGCTCGAAGAGATCGCCGGCGAGATGAGCGGCAAGGTCGTAGTCGTGAAGGTCAATATCGACGAAAATCCCGACGCGCCCGCGCGTTACGGCGTTCGCAGCATTCCGACCATGATTCTCTTTAAAGACGGCAAAGACGTCGACCAAATCGTCGGCAACGTGCCCAAAGATAAAATTGTGGCCGCCATCAACCGCCACACATCATGAAGCTGAAACTGTTTCTTTTTGAGACACTCGCTGCGGCACTGCTGACAATCAGCGCCGCGGCTGCCGTTCCCCTCGAAGATCCCAATACGCATGTCGTTCGCGGCAACATCTTCGACACCAAAGACGAAAAGAAACTCATTTTCACCTTCGAGCGGCAGCCCTTTCCGTCGGGTAACAGCCTGCGCGTGATGCGCTCTTACAAAGACACGGCTGGAAACGTCGTCGCAACCGAAGAGATTTTCTACGAGAACGGCAAGGTGACCAAACTCGTGCTCGATCAAAAGCAGGTCGACGAAAAGGGCGGCTTTGAAATCAAGGGCGACAAGATTCTCTTCAATTACACGAAGAACGGCAAAACCGAGACCGACGAAGAAAAGCTCGAGGAGCCGCTTCTCGTGGCCGACACCGTGGCCGCGTTCATCCACGCCAATTGGGATAAGCTCATGAACGGCGATTCGCTCAAGGTGCGGCTTCCGGTCCCCGCGCGGCTCGAAACCATCGGCTTTAAATTCGAGAAAGACTCCGACGGCGTCATGGATGGAAAACCCGTGCACATGATTAAAATGTCAGCTTCAAGCCCGTTCGTGCGCATGATCGTCAATCCGCTTTTCTTCTCGATCGACAAAGGCGAGGCCAAGACCGTACATCGGGTGGTCGGCCGCATTTCTCCAAAAATCAAAAAAGACGGCAAGTGGGCCGACGCGGACGGCATCAGCGTTTTCACCCACGAATTCAAAAAGAAGTGAGAGGTCCACGCATCATGATTCGCATCACACTGCTTGCAGCTCTGATTTCGTTCTCAGCCTCGCTGAGCTTCGCGGCTCCGGCTCCGAAAGGCTACCTCGTTCCAAAAGACACGTTCGCGCCCTGGCAGCAGGGCAGCCCCACGATGAACGTATCGGCGAAAGCCGGCGGCAAAACGCGTGAGCTGAAATCGACGGAGCTTGCGACTCAAGACTGCGCCGGCGAAGAAAACTGTCTCGCCGTCTACCAAACGTCGACCCGCGCCGGAAAGACGTTCTACCAGGTCAAGACAGCGGCGGGGAAACGGGTTTGGATTGCGAGCGAGTTGTTTTCGTTTAAGCCAGGTGCGGCGATCGACTGAGGGGATCGGCTCTCCGCTCTCCGCCCTCGGGACGCAGATCTCAGAACTATCTGGCTCGGTTCGTGATTAAATGCGAATTCAAAGCACGCGATAGGCAGGTCTCGCCCGAGAACAGAGGCCCGGGAGCCGATAGCTGCGCGCCAAAAACTGACCGCCAGGCGTGAAGCTTACTTTTTGGTGTTGTCCCGTTTGGCGCGATCCCACTCCGTCGCCTTGTGCTTGCGCCAATCGTACTCAGCCGAGTGAAACCGGGCGTCCCAGTCTTTCCATTTTTTGTCGGTGTGGCGGTGAGTGACTTCGCCGTTTTCAAAGATGATCTCCGGCGGCTTGCCACCCAAGAACCAAAGTACGCGTTTCAAAATGCCCATGAATCCTCCGGAGTTGGACTCCAATTTAGCGCCCACGTGGTGGCGTATTCAAGGGGTTTTTGATAGCCTCCGGGGGCATGGACCCGCTGCTTGAGCGCGACATTTACAAGAAGATCGAAAGCCTTGAGCCCGCGTGCCGACGCGCGTTCGAAGGCGGGCGGGCCGCGGTGCCCGTGGAGCCCGGGCGGGACATCGACGTCGTGTCGATCGTGGCCGCGCGCGGAAAGCCGGGCTTGGCCTCGCGCGAAGGCCAAGCACGTCTGCTCCACGACCTGGCCAGCATTGAGCTTCAGGCCATGGAGCTCGCCTATCGCACCCTGATCGAGTATCCCGAGGCGCCCGACGAGTTCCGCCACGGAATCGCCGAGCTTGCGGCCTCCGAAGGGCGGCATCTGCGGCTCTGCCTCGAAGGGATCGAGAAGCTCGGCTTCAAATGGGGTCACTGGCCCGTTCATTTGGCGCTTTGGTTCGCCACGTCCACCGAAGATTCGCTACTCGATCGATTGTTGATCGTTCACCGGTATCTCGAAGGCGGCGGTCTCGACGCGGGCGCCACGATCTTGCGCAGGCTCAACGGCACCGCGGATTTGGGCTCCATTCGAATCGTGAAGACGATCGTCGACGAGGAAGTCGGGCACGTGAGCTTCGGCTCGCACTGGTATCGCCGGTTCTGTGAGCTCGAAGGGCTCGCGGCTGATGACGATTTCGGGCCGCGACTTTCGAAAGTCATGCATCGCATTCCGCGCCGGCTCGAAAAGCTGGACCGTGAGCTTCGGCGCCGCGCGGGTTTCACCGAACGCGAAATGGACTATCTCGAGTCGCTGCAAGAGCGGCGGCCGTGGAAGCCCGAATGAGAGTCATTTCAATGGTTCCGTCATGGACCGAGACGCTCATCGAGTGCGGCGTGAACGTCGTCGGGCGGACGCGTTTTTGCGTGCACCCCAAACCTTCGGTCGCGGCGATTCCGGCTGTCGGCGGCACCAAGGACATCGATTGGCAAAAGGTGAAGGCACTCAAACCCGATCTTCTGATTTTGGACCGTGAAGAGAATCCGCTGAAAATGGCCGAGGAGTGTCCGGTGGAGTACCTCGCGACTCACATCACTCGCGTCGAAGATGTCGCGCGCGATCTCACGTTGATGAGCCAGAAGCTCGAAAGCCGCTCGTCGGCCGGGATGACGCTCGATTCGCTTGCGTTGCGATGGCGGCAGGCAGCCGAGGCACCGGCGCGTGAACGCGCGCTCGAGTCAACGCCCGCGATTGTGACGTGGCTGCGGCCGCCCGCGCCGTCCGTGAAGGAGTTCGTCTATGTCATTTGGAGAAAGCCGTGGATGGCGGTTTCACGCTCGACGTTCATCGGCTCGATGCTCGTGAAAGCCGGTGTCGGGCATATGCAGCGCGATTTTGGCAGCCCATATGCCGAGTTTCGGCTTGAGGAGCTCGATCCGGCGCACACGATGCTGCTCTTTTCGACCGAGCCCTTCCCATTTTTGAAACAAAAAGAAACCCCTGAAACCGTGCGGTTCGCGGCGGCTGTGGCCGATGGCGAAGCATACAGCTGGTTCGGGCTTCGCTCCCTGAAGTTCCTGGAGAGCTTGACCTCGCCCTAAGTCGGACGGGCTTAAGACGCGCTTCCAGTTACCCGATAAGCAGGGGATGAAGCTCACTCAGAACGCGCTCGCGCTATCGATCATTTTCGCTCCTGTATTGGCCTCCTCGAGCGGCGCCTCCCGATCTGAGGCGGGCGCCGGGACCGCGCGGGAACCGAGCGCATATACGGCTGATGTAGACGCGAAAAAAGATTACCAGCAACGCGATCGCGACTACCTCGATTACCGCAAAAAAAAGCAGCGCCTCGAGCAGGAGCGCCAGGCTGGGCTCGAGCAATACCGGTACCAGAAAGCTTACCGGGAGTGGGCCGCCGAGAAGGCTCGGCGGGCCTACGTTCGCAACCGCGATGCGAAAGACCGGCAGCCGGCTTCGGTTCTCCAAGCGCGCGAGCTGCAATATGAAAAAGACCACGCGAAGTATCTGGCCGAACGGGAACGCGACAGGCTAAACCACATTTACCGTCGTGACATTCGCGAAAAAGCGCGGGAAGACGTTGAAGCGAATCCGCCGAACGAAGCCATTCGTAAGCGGAACGAAAGACCCTGGGACGAATGATCGATTGCGCCCCGGGTGAGAGGTATCCCGTGGCCAACGAGCAAATCGGAAAGACTCTAATCATCGTCGGACTTCTGATCGCCATCGCCGGAGTTTTTTTGGTGTTTCAAGATAAGCTGGGCTTCTTGAAGCATCTCGGGCGTCTGCCTGGCGATATCTCCGTCGAGCGCGACAACTTCAAATTTTATTTTCCGCTCGCGACGTCTATCATCGTGAGCCTTCTGCTGACGCTGCTTCTGAGCTGGTTGAATCGCCGGTAACCGCCGCTTTTTGACTTAATTTCAGGCTTGTCAAAATTACGGCAGGGGCGCCGAATCCCGCGGCCAACGGGGATGAACGTGGCCCCGGTCTTGCGATTGCACTCGCTCCCGTTAAACTTGTTTCCTGGAGTTCGTATGATGAAGCCCATCTTTATCTTTGCCTGTCTCATGTCAGTCGCGTTTTCCGCGGCCGCCAATACCCGCACACGAATCGTTTGCCACTCGTACTACGATCGTACGCAAGAGATCGCGCGCGTCATCGAGGCCGGCGACGGGCGCTTCGACATCCGCTTGGCCTTCAATCCTGTGCAAACTGCCGAATGGACCGGGGTGCCGGCGGTGACGGTCATGCAAGGGAACAGTGTCCTCGTCTACTCGCTCAACTCAATCCTGGCACGCGGAACTCCAAGCCGAACCTATTGGCCCTTTAATCTTATGGTGAACTTTCAGAATGTCGTGGATGCTGACAAGGGCGCGTTCGGCAAAGATACGCCGAACGGATTCTACGGTAAATTGACGAGCCGGTACTTTCGCTCCGGCTCGTTGACGCTCAGCTGTCAGAGGTATTGAGCGTTCGTTATCGGTCGGTGATTCAAGGACGGCGCGGTCGGCGGCGGGGATCGTGGTTAGGGTTGCGGCGCGGATCGTTTTCGTCAACGGGCTCAACCGTGTCGTGACCGATCGTGTTCGGATCGATCGAATCCGAGCAGAACTCCTCACGCTGCAAGCGATCGGTGCAGGCGCGGATCCAGCGGCGCTCCCAGCGGACGCCATTCGAGCAGGTGCGGATGTCTTGAGCCTGAACCCACTTCGTGCAAGGGCCCTTTAGCGTGTTCGGGTCTTGCGGCATGCACGCGAGTGTGTTGTCCCACTGGTGAAAGCACTGACGGATCCATTCCGGCGAAGTGCGGCCGTTGTAGACGCAGCTGTAACCCTGGCGGCGCTCCCACTTCGTGCACGGGCCATATTCCGCGCGCGCTTCGAGAATCGGAAGAATGAGTGAAAGACCGAGAATGAGTCCTAAGAGACGCATCGTAACCCCCTGCTTTTGATTCCGCCGGCTCAACCGTCGGACCCCTTTTATTGAATGACGGGAGAATCTATAGCTCAGGACGCCGCCTCAGGCCAACTTCCATTTGGAAATGTGCCCAAAACTCAAGAACTTGGGTTGAATTTTCAGCTCAAACTTCATATAACGGGGGAGTCTAAGACGCTTACCTCAATGCTCGGTTGGCGAAATTGGCAGACGCGCTAGATTCAGGGTCTAGTGGGGGCAACCCCGTGGTGGTTCAAGTCCACTACCGAGCACCAACCAGACGCGGAAGTCTGGTCGTTAAAGCTTTCCCCTTTATCTGGTTGTCTGTTTGACCCCGCCGCTGTGGCGTCGGGGCCCCGGATTGACCGCCGCTGAGGCGTCGGGGCCCCGGATTGAACCTCGGCGTTATGGCTTCGGGGTCTTTGTTCGAATCATTGCTTAGTGAAGCGGCAGGAGCGCTCGTCGATTCTCGAGCCAGGGAACAGGATCGCATTCAGAGTGCGAGTCGGACGAAGACTTCAAGAGGTGACGCTTGCCCGGGTCGCGGCTGTCTATCACAATTGAGGACATGAAAGGGACTTCGATCAGGCCGGCCCGGCCCGGGGATGAGGCCAGCATACACGAGTCGCATATGCGCTCCATTCGTGAAATTTGCGTGAAAGATCACGGCGAGGAGGAGGTGCGCGGATGGGGCTACCGCCCCTTGGGAGACCGATGGAAGCAGGCCATACGCGACGGTTACGTGTGGGTCGTCGAGCGCGACGAGAAAATCGAAGGCCATGGCTACATTCGTGTCTTTCAGAAGGACGGCGTACCCAATGCCCATATTCATGGGCTCTACCTGACGTCTGCGGTTTTGGGCCAGGGGCTCGGACTGAAGCTTGCGCACTTGATGCTCGATACAGCCCGGCGTTCGGGCGTTAAGCTCGTGACGCTGGAGTCCACGCTGACGGCGCACCAATTCTATAAGAAACTCGGTTTTCGCGACACCGCCGGGCTTCAAAAAATGGAAATCGCCGGTTACTCCGTCCGTTATTACCCGATGGAGCTTCGTCTGGAATGAGGCACTTGAAGCGAGTGGCCGCGCTCCTGACCGCGGCGATTGTCGCATATTATGGAATCATCTTGTTCAACGCGCGGCGAACGGCGTTGGAGCGAGTGGCCCGGGCGCAGAACGTATTTGTGAACCCAGTCGGGCCGGGCGACCTGTCGGAGGAGCGAATCGGCTGGCTCCTCAAAGTGCAGGAT
>DASUEL010000196.1:0-2559 GCA_036275095.1 Bdellovibrionales bacterium | reverse complement strand
GCTCGCGCAAATCGTCAGGAGGTGACGGTCACAACGCGGCCTGCGCCCTTGATCTCGATTGAAACCGACCAGAGATTGAAGGTCGGCGGCCAAACGTCCTGCGGGAGGCGGTCGGCCCACTCGACGAAGATCATGGTTTTGCGGTCGTCAAGGAGGTCCCAGAAGCCGGTGCTCTCGAGGTCGCGGTCGTTCTTGAGACGAAACAAATCGACGTGATCGATCGTTCCGTGGTCGACCGCGTAGCGCTGAATGACCGCGAACGAGGGCGAGCTCACCCATTTTCCGCCGAGTGTTTCGACCGTCGAGCGTACCCATAACGTCTTACCCGCGCCCATGGGCCCGTTGAGCAGCAGAATGAGCGGCGCCCGCATTTGGCGTGCGAGCCTCGCCGCAAGCTCTTTGAACTCGGTTTCGTTTTGAATGCCGTAAACGGTTGTCGTTCGCGTGCGGCTCATCGATGTCCTCACCTCTTTTTTCGTGGACCGCGCTTTTCGGGAGCGGGGCGCCCGGCTTCACGCTCCCGCTTCGAGCGCAGGCGGCGGAGCGCCTCGGGCAGCTCCGTGCACAGATCGAGGGCGACGAGCGACGCGCGGTCTTTGCCTGATCTTACCCAATGATCCGCGATATCTCCATGGATATAGCTCGCAAGCGCCGCGGCTCGCGCGGGCTCCAAACCCTGGGCCATGAGGCCGCCGATCATGCCGGTGAGTACGTCGCCAGTGCCCGCTTTCGCAAGCGCGGAGTTGCCCGTCGGTACGATCAGAACGCGGCCCCGATGCGCGAGCACCGTGTGAAAGCCTTTGAAGAGAACGGTGCAGCCGTATTTCTTCGACGCCTCGAGCGCGGCAGCGCTCGGATCGGCGTCGACTTTTTGGCTTTCGCTTCGAAGAAGACGTGCAAGCTCGCCGGCGTGTGGTGTGAGCACCCAGCCCGGCAGCATCTCTCGATCTGGGTTTTCGGCAAGTGACGTCAGCGCGTCGGCATCGAGCACGACCCGCTCGCAACCGGCGTCGCGAAGCCGATGGATGAACTTCACCGTCGCGCTTCCGATCCCGAGGCCCGGGCCCACGGCATAAGCGCGCTTAGGATCGGGCGTGAAAGACGCAAGGCTCTGGCTCATCACTTCAGGGCGCGTCTTCAAAAACAGTCCTAAATTTTCGTCATTGCTCGCAAGCGTCACATAACCGGCGCCGACCCGGAACGCCGCTTCAGACGCGAGAAGGGCCGCGCCCCACTTCCCGCTGGAGCCCGCGCAGATGACCGCGTGCCCGAAGGTGGACTTGTTGCCCGCGGGAGGCCTACAAGGGAGAGTACGCCGCGCCCATTCACGCGAAAGCACGAAGTGCGTGTTCGCCACGTCTCGCACGAGCTCGAGCGGAAAGCCGATGTCGAACACCTCGATGCGCCCGCAATGCCCGGGGCCTTCGCGCAAATAGAAGCCGGGTTTCGCGAGACCGAATGTGAGCGTGGCACGAGCCTTTACCGCAAGCCCGCGCACCTGTCCTGTATCGCAGTCGAGGCCGCTCGGAGTATCGAGGCTCACCGTCGGCGCGCGGGACTTGTTGATGGCCGCGATCAGCGTTTTGTTGGGGCCGTCGACCGGCCTCGATAGACCGATGCCGAAGAGCGCGTCGACGATGAGGCCCGCGGCCCCGAAGGCGCCGGCTCCAGACCAAATTTCGAACTGAACACCAGCGGCTTTCGTCCTTTCGAATTGTGAGCGCGGAAGCTCACCGAGCGCATCGGGCGCCGACGCCAAGACGATCTTCACGCCGCGCGCCCCTCGCGCTTTGAGCTCGCGCGCGACGACGAAACCGTCGCCGCCGTTGTTGCCGGGCCCGCAGACCACGATCGTGTTCGCCTTCTTCAGCTCGTCCTTAAAGTTCGTGAGGATGTAGCTCGAGGCCGAGCGTCCCGCGGATTCCATCAACTCACCTGCGGAAATGCCGAATTCGGATTGCGTTCGCTCATCGATCAGACGGCTTTGGGCGACGGTCGCCAGGCGGCTCATGGGCGCGGGGCTCCCAGCATCGCGTTCTTCATGCGGCGAACCGCCTCCTCGAGGCCCATTTGCAGGGCGTGGCAGACGATCGAGTGGCCAATGTTGAGCTCGCGCACGTGCGGAAGCTGAAGACATTTCGCCGCCGTATCGAAGTCGAGGCCGTGCCCGGCGTGAACTTTCAGGCCTAGGTCATGCGCAAGGGCCGCGGCTTCCACGAGCCGCTTCCAGGCGCTCTCGGCCTTTTTGGGGCTCACGCGCAAATAATCGCACCAGTGGCCGGTGTGAAACTCGACGGCGAACGCGCCCGTCGCGGCTGAAGCCTTGACCTGCTTCAGGTCGCCCGCGATGAAGTTCGAAACTTCGATGTTTTTCTTTTTCACGCGTTCAACGAGCTGGGAGATTCGCTTTTGCTTCTTTACGACGTCGAGCCCGCCCTCCGTGGTCAGCTCCCGCCTTTTTTCGGGCACGAGGCAAATGTAGCGGGGCACGTGTTTGAGCGCGAGCTTTTCCATCTCGTCGGTGACCGCCATCTCGAGATTCAAGTCGACGGGGCACTC
>DASUEL010000195.1:0-7878 GCA_036275095.1 Bdellovibrionales bacterium | reverse complement strand
TCTACCTATTATGCCAACAATGGGAAAAGGGGCTGGCGCTCAAGGATTCGGCGGGTGACATCAGCGGCTGGAGCGAGACGCACGTCAAGCAAGCAATCGAGAGTATTTCGGCGTTCCATGCCGAGCACATTTCGCGCGCCGACGAGCACGCGGAGCGACCGTGGCTTCAGCCTTTCGCGTCGCCAGTGGCGCTGGCGCGGACAAAAGCGCAAAACGAGATCATAACGGACGCCGCGGCTCACTTTTTCAAGGATTGGATCGACCCCGAAGACCTCGCCTATCACAGAGAGCTCGTCGCGACGGTGGAGGCGTGGAGCGCGCCGCTGGGCCGGCTGCCTCACACCCTCGTTCACCACGATTACAATCCGCGCAACCTCGCGTTCAGAGCGGACGGCTCTCTCTGCGTATTCGATTGGGAGCTCGCGACCATTCATCTGCCCCAGCGCGATACCGTCGAGCTTTTGGCATTCGTTCTGAGCGGACAGGTACCCGTCGAGAGGGCGGCCGAGCTCCTAGAGCATCACCGGCTCGCTCTTCAGGCCGGAAGCGGCACCACTCTAAGAAAAAGCGAATGGGTCCTCGGCGCGTCGATTGCGATCAAAGAATTCATTTACTCGCGGCTCTCGATGTACTTCGTCGCTCACGCGCAAAGACACTGTGATTTCATTCAGCGGACCTACCGCACTGCGATCGCCATATCCAAACTGCTTGATAAGGAAGTCCAAGATGGTCAATTCGACAAGATCAGCCAATAAAGGTTCAAAGGCCGAGCGTCTGGCCTGGATGCGGGGCCTGGGTTTCAAGGTGCCGCCGTTTATCGTATTGAGCCCGGCTGAACTTCAGGACAAGGCCCACCTGGCCGCAAAAATTTCGGGATTCATGGCTTCGTGCCCCAAGGGCTCGTCGTTCGCGGTGAGAAGTTCGGTTGAGGGCGAGGACGGCGCCGACAATTCATTCGCCGGAATCATGGAATCGTTCCTCAACCAATCGACCCTCGAAGAGATTCTCGAATGCGCGGGCCAGGTTGCCGAAAGCGCCCAGTCCGAGCGCGCGAAGCTGTACCGTTTGCACCGTGGGCTGCCCGTCGAGTCGATTTCGGCGTCAGTCGTAATTCAGCGCATGGTTTTCGCCGATCGCAGCGGTGTCATGTTCACGGCGAATCCGGTAACGGGCGATCGCAGGCAGACTCTGATATCAGCCGCTTACGGAAGCTGTGAGGGCGTTGTCGACGGGCACAGCGATTGTGACGAATATATCGTTCAAAACGGCGCGGTTGGCGCCAAGAAGATCGCGGAGAAACATCACTTCAGAGAAACTCCGCGCGGGGGCCGCGGTACTTCCGACGCGCAGGTGCCCGAAAATCTCGCAGGCGAGCCCGTTCTATCAGATACCGAGCTCTCCGAGCTCGAATCGGTGGGCCGCGCGATGGCTCGGGAGTTTGGCGCTCCTCTCGACATAGAGTGGTCCATCGAGCGCGGTCAGCTCTACTTACTTCAATGCCGGCCGGTTTCGAGTCCTGCCCTGAAAAACGAAGCGGGGGCGCCCAAACTCGTGTTCGATAACTCGAACATTCAGGAGAGCTTTTGCGGAGTCACGCTTCCGCTGACATTCAGCTTCGCGAGCCAGGCTTACTGCAGCGCCTACTCGCAGCTGATGAGGGTCGCGGGCTTCAGCGAAAAAGAGGTACAAAAGCATCATCACCGCCATCGCAACATGCTTTCGTACGTGCGCGGGCGGGTTTACTACAACATCAACAATTGGTACGAGGGGCTCCGGCTTCTTCCGTCGTTTAAGCGCAATAAGGCCGATATGGAAAAAATGATGGGCGTCGATCGGCCCGTCGACTTCGTCTCGTCATTTGAGCTGACATTCGCCCAGAAGATGGCTGTCGCGCCCAGGCTTGCTCGCACCCTGGCCAACTTGATTTTCAACTTCGCGATCATTTCTCGAAAGTTCAAGCGCTTCACGCGCCGTTTCGATGAGGAGTACCGCAAGATCATGTCGATGCCGCTTTCAGAGCTCACGAGTTTCGAGCTCCACAAGCTGCTGGGCGAAGTTTCCGCCAAGTTCCTGGCGCTCTGGGATACGCCGCTTTACAACGACTTCTACGTCATGGTGTACAACGGTAAGGTCACGCGGGCGCTGAAGGCCGTGGGGCTCGAGCGGCAAGCGGGCGACTTGCTTCTCGTGGAGGGTCTCGAGAGCACCGCGCCGACGAAGAAGCTCGTCGAAATCGCGGAGCTCGTCGCTAACCGGCCGTGCGTGCGGAAGCTGTTCGATACATCGAGTGACGAGCTATGGGACATCCTTCGCGGAAAGGCCCCCGATATCCATGCCAAGTGTCTGCAATATATTGAGGAGTACGGTGACCGCGTCGCAGGTGAGCTCAAGCTCGAAACGATTACGCTGAGGCAAGACCGTGCCTTTCTGGCGGCGCTCATCAAGTCGTACCTTCAGTCCGGAAAGCTGAGTCTCAAGGAGTTTCTGAATCACGAAGCCCGCGTGCGGGGCGAAGCTGAAGCCGTGGCATACGGCGCGATTGAACGACGCTCTGGCGCGCTCGCGGTGCGGGCGTTCAAGAGCAATCTCGGAAAACTTCGCCGTGGAATCTACTATCGCGAAAGCATGCGGCTGCGGCGCACGCGCTTGTTTGGTCTGATTCGCATGATATACGCCGAGATAGGCTCGCGCTGGGCTGGTGCCGGGATCCTGAGCGAGCCACGCGATATTTTCTATCTGACGCAGGAAGAAATCGCCGACTACTTCGACGGCCGTGCCGTCATGGCTGACCTGAAGCCGCTGATCGCGGCTCGCCGCGCGGAGTTCGCGCAGTATGAGCGCGAGGATCTTCCGGGCCACATTCAGGCCAGCGTGCCCGTTTACAACAAGACTCTCGCCGATGAACGAGCTGAATTGCCCGAGGGCGCGCTCATGAGCGGAACCGGGTGTTACCCGGGGCAGGTAAGCGCCGAGGTCGACGTGCGGTTCGCGCCCGGAGAGCCCGACTCCCTGAAGGGAAAAATACTCTGCACCGTCCGCACCGATCCGGGATGGGCCCCAGTATTTTTCAACATCAAGGGTTTGATCGTCGAGCGGGGCTCGACATTGTCGCACTCCGCGATCATCGCTCGCGAGCTCGGAATTCCGGCGATTGTGGGCGTGGACCGGGTCACAAAGAGGCTGTCGACCGGCGAAACGATCACGATGGATGGCGAGAGCGGCCAAATACACAGGGCAAAGAACGAAACGAGTGAGGTTGATGGAGCTCAAAACACTGTCTCTCTCTGAGCTCAATGCTCAGAGCGAGAAAAAATCGTTCAAGCTTGAAGACGCCGAGCTTTCACGTCCGTCACGGGAGCTTCTATGGGCGCCCGCCGAGCTGCCGCCTTTGTGCCACTTGCAGGAGCTGCGGCGCGCGCGTGCTGAAGAGCGCTTGCGCTACAACCAGCTTTACGCGCTGGGCGTGTTGGAACAATTCATCTGGCTCGAGAGCCGCATATTGTGCAGGGTGATCGAACGCGTACTAAAAGATCGCACATTGTCGAGCGAGTTGCGAACAGGGCTCGGGTACTTCTACGACGAAGAGGTGAAGCACTCGGAGCTATTTTGGCGTCTGCTTCAGCTGGCTGAGCCGGCATTGTATCCTAATCGCGAATTTCACTTTCTCAAAGAGAACAGCTTGGCGATTAAAGCCGTCGAAAGCCTCGTCGAGGCGCCGAGCCTCTTCGTCGTTTGGGTCTGGATGACGATTTTCTTTGAAGAACGCACGCTCGACTTCTCTAAGCGCTATGTTTTGACCGACCGGCGGGCGCCGAATACGCTCGATCGTTCGTTCGTCAAAGTTCATAAGCTACACATGCAGGATGAGCTGCGCCATTTCATGATGGATGTTCATCTTCTCGAAAAATATTACGACAATTCACATGCGCTCAAGCGGCGATTGGCGTGCCGCATGTTCAAGATCATTCTCGAGCGGCTTTCGAACCCGAAGATGATGAGCGTCGCCTACGTTGCCCAGCTCGACAAAGAGTTCCCCGGATTTTCAAGGCGCGCCGGAGAGGCGCTATTAAAGGCACGTTCGAGTTTGCGTGAAAATATTGAATTCAGAAAAGTCAGCATGAGCTCAGAGAGCACACCGAGGACCTATGCGCTCCTACACAAATACGACGAGACCCGGCCACTCCGCGGCCTCTTCGTCGAAGCTTGAGGCGAAATGCCTCGCGGACCTGTTTTTGCGTTACGTCGCCGATCGCGCCGATCGCACCGCTCTGTCGATCCCCAGAAAGCGCGAAAACGGAAAATGGACGGACGATCAAATCAGCTTCAGAGAATTGAACGACCTCGTTTTTAGTTATCAGCATGCGCTTTTGGCCCAGGGTCTCAAAGCCGGCGACAGGATTCTCGTGTTGGCCCCCGTGCGTGCCGAGCTTTACGCGCTCTTTTACGCCATGTGCTCGGCGGGGATCGTTCCCGTATTCATCGACACAAACGTCGGCGCCCGCGCATTTTTGAAACTCGTGCGAGCAGCGGATATCTGCGCGATCATCAGTACGCCGGGTTTTCACCGTCTGCGCTGGCTTGCGCCGACGCTCCTCAAGTACAAGCGATTTACGCTCGCCGAATCCGGCAAGGGATTTACAAACTTAATGGATTGGTTTCCCGAGCGTGCGGGCGCGGTGGCCACAATTGCTTGTGAGCCCAACAACCCCGTTTTGATCACCTATACGACCGGCAGCTCGGGCCAGCCGAAGGGAGCCGACCGGAGTCACTCGGTTTTATACAATCAATACCGAATCAGCCGAGCGCATTGGCCTGAAGAATTGCGTGAAATCGACATGCCATGGTTCCCCATGGTCGCGTTTCAAAACTTGAATTGCGGCATCTCAACCGTGCTGCCCGCGGTGAACTTTCGGCGCATCGACGAGTTCGAGCCGAGAGTCATCGCCGCGCAAATCCAGGCGGCCGGCGTAACTCGCATGTCGGCTCCGCCGTCAGTCTACGCGAAGCTTTGCCGTTACCTGATCGAGAATCGCGTGAGCCTTCCCAGCGTGAGGCGCTTGATCGCAGGTGGCGCGCCCGTCTCACAAAAGGTGGCCGCGCTCATGCGTGTGGCATTTCCGGGCGCCGAGGCGCACATCGTTTACGGCTCAACCGAAGCGGAGCCGATCTCTTTCGTTTCGATCGACGAGATGCTGAAAGAGCCGGCGGACGCCTACTTGGTCGGCAAACCCATTCCGGAGATTCAGATCCGCATTTGCCGCCTTACGAACGACGAGCTTTCGCGCGTTTCATCCGAAGGCGTCGAGCCGTTCGTGACGTCGGGAGTGGGCGAAGTTCTTCTCGCCGGCCCCCATGTCGTCAAACGGTACTTCGACAACGAAGATGCAAACCGGGTGACGAAACTGCACGACCCTTCGGGCAAAGTCTGGCATCGCACAGGGGATTTGGGCTTCTTCGATCACCTCGGCCGTCTATGGCTGGCCGGCCGGTTGCATGATGGCATCTGTTACCCGATTGAGCATCGGGCGGAGCTGATTAGCGGCGTCGACCGCGCGGCCCTCACGGCGAGGGCCCTTAAGATACGGCTGGAGCCGGGGGCGAACTGGCCGCTCGTGAAGAGCCGGTGCGAAAAACTGTTCGAAGAGCTGGGCGTCGAAGCGAAGCCCGTCGAAGCCGCGGGAGAGCTGCCGCTCGACAGAAGGCATCGCTGGAAAATCGAGCGAAACAAGCTATAGAACTCTACTTTAATTTGAAGGCGCGGCCTTCGGCGGTCACGAGACCGTCCGCGCAAGCTTTCTGAATCAAGCGAATCGACTGGCGCTTCGAAACCTGAAGTTCGAGCTGAAACTGCTTGAGAGTAAAAGCGGAGGCGCCGAAACGCGCGCGCACCTGCTGAAGCCTGAGACCAAGCGCTGTCTCAACGGGCGCATCCTTGTGCTTCACGAGACCGATGCGCGCGCCCGGCACGACACGGTAAAGGCCGGCATGTTCAGTAATTGCCAGTGGTACGTTCGCAGCCGTCAGCCACTCTCTGAGCCGAAACACGAGCTGCTGCACGCGCGCAGGTGAGCGAAAGAAACTGTAGTTCTCATCCGAGAAAACTTTGTCGAAGAGCGTGGCCGGCGCGAACGGCCGGTACAAATCGCTCGTAAGAGCGGTCAGAATTCGATGCAGGGCAAACCCCCGGCGCAGCGCCTTGGACTTACACTTACCGGCCGCGATATCGAAAAGGGGCTCGGCGTCCGAAATCGAATCGCGCGTCCAGGTGTACGTCTCCGGAATGTTTTGGGTGCCGACCTCTTTTTCGATCCGCCTTTTGAATCCCGGCGCGCCTGTCCCGAAGTAAACCTTCAAAAATAGCGCGTGGTCCTCGTTGACTTTCGCGATCTTGAAATCGCAGTCGCGCACGGTCTCCCAGCTGCCGAGATTGACCGCCTCCTGCCGAAGGGCCTTCAGCGGCTTCATATTCTCGCGCGCGTAGGCTTCGATAATCGCATCCCACTTTCTCACGTAAAATAAGTCGAGTGAGCCCGCGCTTCGCAGCACGCTCGTGGCCCGCTCGATTGATGCGCGCGCCTGCTTGAAGTTTCCACGATCGAGCTCGAGCTGCGCCGTGAGCTCGTTCGCGTTACCATAAAGGCGCATCAAGTTCTGGCGCTTCGTCTCTTTGAGCAGCTGGGGTAAGAGGGCCTCGGCTTCGCTCGAGTGCCCCTCGGAGACATACGCGGCGGCGAGGTTCACTTGCCCAACGAGGCGTTGATATGGATCTTTGATCGCTTCGCTGTATTTTCGAAGGAGCGGGATCGCCGGCTCGTAGTTCCAATCCAAAAAATGGCAAAGCGCGCGATAGAGCAGAGACTCAACTTCGGCGTCGGCGGGTATCGATTCGAGGATTCGGAGCGCCTCTGAGTGGGCGCCGACGCGAGAAAGCGCCATCGCGTACTCCGATTTCTCTTTTAGACTTGCCGGTTTGGCACGGGGCACGTCGGGCCGCACGATCGGTGTCAGCAGCCGAAGGCTGAGCTGCGGTGCGCCCGCTCGCCTCGCCAGGTTGGCGAATTGCGCGTAATGTTTGCGCTGCAGGCTCGATAGCGACTGGCGCGAAAGCTCCTGAGACGCCTGAGCGACCTCGCCTTGGCGAATCAGGCTTTCAATTTCATCAAGTGACTTCATTCTGCAAATGTACGATATCGCTGCGTCGTATGGGAGCGGCAAGCTAAAGAATCCGGTGCTTCAAAGCCTTCAGGAAGGCTGGAGACGGTACCGGTGTGACGTAAGGTCCCTTCGAACGACGCGTTCGTATCGAGAGTGAGCTCGAGCCCGTTGCCAGCGTAATGATAGACGCCTTCTGCAACTACGGTGCGCTCGACGGCAAAATCTTCGGTACGAACGGACTCGAAGCCCGCGGCTCCGACGATACCTTTGTAGACGCGCGCGCGGTGGTTTTCAGATTTCTTGTCGGTCAGGATGACGACGTCGACGCCGGTTCCATTCTTAGCCAACGAACGGCAGAGCGTCTCCGGAAATCGAAGCACGGTGTCTTCATCGAGCGAGGCCCCTTTGCGAACGTAGATCTTGGGCCCATGGGCGACCAGGTCCATATTATAAGGAGCGAACTCGAGGTTTCGGGTGGGAATCTTCGGAAACTTAGATTGTGTCGAGCAGAGAGTACCGCGTGATTGCGCGGCGCCGGCCTTGTTGATCTCAATTTGATACCGGTGAGTTTCGATTCGCCCGGTGGTGGTACTGCAGGTCAGTCCCGGAAGACTGAAATCATAGGTGCCGGAGAAGAGGCCGAGGAGCTCGTCGCCTCCCGGATAGCCGTCGCCGTTGCCGCCGCCCTCGAGAGTCGGTTGCTCCCCAGGGGCGCACGCTCCC
>DASUEL010000194.1:0-2321 GCA_036275095.1 Bdellovibrionales bacterium | reverse complement strand
GCCCTTTTTGTCGATTACCGGGAGGTGGCGGATATTCCGTTTGTTCATCTCGCCGTACGCGACGGCGAGGCTGTCGTCTTCGTAAACCGATACCAGGTCCTTCGTCATGAACTGCTTTGCCAAAAGAGTCATGTGTCCTCCAATTTTATTCACACCACTCTCTAGAGAGCAAAAGCGCGGCCGCCGCCTGCGCGAACGTATACGCCGGCGCGCGCGGGCGCGACGGTTTGTCAGCCGCGGTCCTGCCAAGCTGTCTGTTTCATTCTGAGACGGCGGCGGCTACTGCTTGCGAGCCGTCACGCCATCGAAGAGAATGCCGACCGTGCCATAAGGGCCCGAGAGATCGAGCGGCTGAATCGAATTGCTGATCGTGCCGGAGCGCTGAAACCCGTCGACTTTGTTCGACTCGTAACCGGCCTCCACGTAAATGAAGAAATTCTTGTAGCCGATTCCGAAGGATGCGCCATAGGCCGCGTACCACGAAGCGAAGAACTCCTTAAAATCTTTCTTCGTGAGCTGCCCGTCTTGGGAGGGGCCCGCGATGTTGACTTGCGAGTTGCTGCCCCCGATACCGGCGAAAACATCCGCGCGCATGATCATCGTTTTCAGGAGCGGGAGCCGCACGATGCCCATGGCGAGATCCTGGTCGATCTTCGAGTAGTAGTCGGTCGCGGAGGTGGCGTTCGTTTCGTCGTTTTCGAGATTGCGTTTCGCGTATTGCAGGCCGACTTCGAGAAAATTCGCGAAGTGAAACGTGATTTCAACGCCCAGCCGGGAGACCTGAGAGAACTCTTTGATGCCTTGCGAGCGCAGCTCGGTGTTGAGGCTGCCTGGGCTCACATTCGTCACGCTGCCGAACAAGCGAGCCTGGGCCGGAAACTCCTGAGCGGCGGCATGGGTTGAAATAGTGAGCATGAGCGCGGCGACAACGGCGTACAATGAGTTCATGGAGTGCTCCTGGATGTAACTCCATCGTACGTGAAAAAATCAGATCGCCTCAAGGCCAGGCCACCGCACCCGAGAAATCGGCCCACGGCGCCCGGCCGTTGGTTAGAGGGAGCGCGCTCCGGTTTATCCGCGCCGGCTCGAAAGCGGACAGGTGCTGAAGCCGAAGAGCGCGTACAAGGGGCAGTAGCCCGCAAGGCCGGTCAATAGCGGTACGAGCCCGACGAGTCCCCAGTAAGTCTGTGGTCCCCAAAACATCAGCGAGAGGACTACAAGCCCGACTCCGACTCGCACGGTACGGTCGACTTTGTTTTCGTTCATTTTCATATGGACCTCCTTAAGGTATTTTCGTTGCCTGTGTGAAATCGGCCTCGCCGCGCCCGATCTCGGCGCCATTCAGCTCGACCGAATAATGGATCGGAAACGCTTTCGAAAGCATTCCGCTTACGCTGCAATAACGAGTCTGTGACAAGCGCACGGCTTCGAGCAGACGCTCGGGCTCGATGTCGCCCTCGGCGCGAAAGTGAATCGTCGCACCGCTAAAGACGGCCGGATGTTTTCCCTCGACCGTGGAGAGGTCGATCTCCACGCGCAGCGAGCGCGCGGACTGCCGGTATTTTTTCAAGAGAGCAATGACGTCCATCGACGTGCATCCGCCGAGCGCCATCGCGACGAGCTCTTTTGGCGTTGGACCTGCGTCGCGGCCGAGCGGCGATTTCGCATCCATGAGCAGGCGGTGCGCGCCCGAGGAGCCCTCGAACGACATGCCATCTTTCCAGGCGACTTCGACTTTCATAGAACCTCCTTTGGACCTTCATACGATTGAAAGGGCAAAAGGCGCGCCAGCCTCAGCCGCGAGCTATTGATCGCCCGGCACAGGGCCGAGACAAATTGGCGAATCGGGAAAATTTGTCCCCGTTCAAGGCAGCGCTTTGACGGCCGCCGGCAATGGGAGTATCCACTCAGCCAAGGAGTTGACCATGAAACATTTCGCGCTCATCGCATTGACCCTGACCGCACTTACCGCCACCGGCAACCCGTCACCCTGGATGGCCGAAAACGAACTGCTCGGCTGCCGCGTTCGCGGCATTCACGAAGACGGCCATCTCTCGGCCCGCTTGTCGTCGTCTTGGGAAGGCGACGGCATTTTTACCCGCGACGGCCATGACCGTGTCTATTTCACAGACGGCCAGGAGCTCGAGAGGCCGCAAGACAGCCTCGCCATGGTGGAATTCGGCGTTGGCCGCGACATTCCCCGCTACAAAGAAGAGCCCGGTTATGTCGGCGTCAATCTCGAGATCGACACCACGAAAGACGGCCGGCTCGCGTTTTACGTTTTTCAGGGCGGCCATCGCGTTCGCGACGGCGAAGATGAG
>DASUEL010000193.1:0-11116 GCA_036275095.1 Bdellovibrionales bacterium | reverse complement strand
TAATCGGCGGCGTTTTCGTCATCGAGGCGCTCTCGGTCATTATGCAAGTGGCATCGTTCAAGACCACGGGCAAACGCGTCTTCAAAATGGCGCCGCTTCATCATCATTTCGAATTAAAAGGAATGGACGAGCCCAAAGTGATCGTCCGTTTTTGGATTGTATCGATCATTCTCGCGATTCTGAGTTTGACGACGCTTAAACTGAGGTAGTTGTTATGGACGTAAAAGGTAAACGCATTCTCGTCGTCGGTCTTTCTAAGACCGGCGTTTCACTGGCCCACTTTCTCAACGAGCAGGGCGCTCAGGTCACCGTCAGTGACCATAAATCCGAAGCCGAGCTGACCGAGGCCCTCGAGCAGCTTTCAGGCCTCGACATCAAGTTCGACCTCGGCGGCCACACGCCGAAAACTTTCATCGAACAAGATCTGATCGTGCTGAGCCCCGGCGTTTCGCCCGAGCTCAAGATTTTCGATTACGCCCGCCATCACGGCGTCAAAGTCACCAACGAGCTCGAGCTCGCGGCGAGCTTCGTGCAAGAGCCCATGATCGCCATCACGGGTACCAACGGCAAGTCGACCGTCGCGGCGCTTTGCGAAGCGTTCCTCCGCAACTCCGGCGTGAACGTGTGGCTGGGCGGCAACTTCGGAACCCCGCTCACCGAATACGTACGCTCAAAAGAGAAGGCTCAAGTTGTGATCGTCGAAGTGTCGAGCTACCAGCTCGAGCTCGTCGAGAAGTTCAATCCGCGCGTGATCGTGCTCACGAACATCGCCGAGAACCATCTCGACCGCCATCGCTCGATGGAAGAATACGTACTTGCCAAGAAGCGCATTTTCATGAACACGAACCACGGCACGACGAGCGTTTTGAACGCCGACGACAACATGGTCGTCGACATGGCCCGTGACCCGCTCGTCCAGCGCGGCCGTATCTTCTACTTCTCCCGCAAGCCCGCGCTCGAACCCCAGATCATGAACATCGGCGGCGCCGTCACGATCAAAAACGAAGTCCGCATCCGTCTCGGCCCCGAAATCGAGCGTCTCTATGTCGATAAAATGAAAATGCGCGGCCGCCACTCGATCGAAAACATCATGGCCGCGGTGCTGGCCACCCGCGAGTTCGGCGCCAAGCTCGAGGTCATTCAGGATGTGATCAACAGCTTCCCGGGACTTCCGCACCGTATCGAGTACGTGCGTAAGGCCGGTGGGGTCGAGTTCTACAACGACTCCAAAGCCACGAACGTTCACGCCGTCATGCGGGCGCTCGACGCCTTTGAAGAAAACGTCATTCTCATCATGGGCGGCAAAGACACCAACGCGAACTTCGAGCCCCTGATTGATCCGGTCAAGCGCAAGGTAAAGAGTTTGATCCTCACGGGCGAGACCAAAGAGCGGATCAACCGCGCGATCGGCGACTTCAGCGAAACGTTCCTGATCGGGACGTTCGAAGAAGCGGTCCTAGTCGCTTACCAAAAGTCCAGGATCGGCGACACGATTTTGCTTTCGCCAGGCTGCCCAAGCTTCGATCTTTTTGATAACTTTGAAGAGCGTGGCGACTACTACAAGAGGTTGGTCAAACAGTTCCAGTAAGCCCAAAAAGCCATCCGCAAACAAGTGGTCGTCGCAAGAGGCGGCGCCACTTGATCGCGGGATGCTGCTGATCGTGCTCGGTCTCATCGGTGTCGGCCTCGTTCAAGTCTACAGCTCGAGCTTCATCTTCGCGATTGAGTCGCACGGCGACGGCCTCTTCTTCTTCAAAAAACAACTCTTATTCGCGGCCCTGAGCATACCGGTCATGTTGGGCGTGGCGCTCGTTCCGTGGCGCAACTTCGAGCGCTGGGGTTTCCTTTTGTGGCTCGCGTCCTTCGTGCTCATCCTCGCGACGTTCGTGCCCGGCCTGAGCCACAAAGCGGGCGGGGCTGCCCGGTGGGTGAACCTCGGCCCATTCAAGTTCGAGCCCGCCGAGCTTCTCAAACTTTCGCTGCCATTCGTGTTCGGCACGTTTTTGTGCCTCGATACCGGCCGGCTCGGCATTTGGCGCTGGCCGGTCTTCGCGGCGGTCATCGGCGCGCCGATGGGTTTGCTGCTTTTGCAGCCTGATTTCGGAAGCGTCGTCATCAGCTCCGCCGTTCTGCTGACGCTGCTTTTCTACTTCGGTCTCAAATGGCGCTACATCATCGCTTCGATGATCGTGCTCGTCCCAGCCTTTTACTTCATGGTGGTGATGGTTCCGTATCGCAGGGCGCGATTGCTCGCTTTTATGGATCCGTGGTCCGATCCCGGTAAGGGCGGTTTTCAGGTGATCCAAAGTCTCTTGAGTCTTTACTCCGGCGGCCTCTGGGGCGCGGGGCTCGGCCAAGGCCAAGGCAAGCTCTTCTTTCTGCCCGAGGCGCACACCGACTTCACGCTCGCGGTGCTTGGCGAGGAGATGGGTTTTGCCGGCGTGGGCTTCATCATTTTCTTGTACTCGTTTTTGATTTTTCGCGGCTTTCAAATCGCGGCGCGCTCGCAATCGGTGTTCGCGCAGGCCGTGGCCCTCGGTCTCACGGTGACGTTCGCATTTCAGGTCGTCATCAATATGGGCGTCGTGATGGGGCTGCTCCCGACGAAAGGGCTGACGCTGCCGTTTTTGAGCTACGGCGGCAGTTCGCTTCTGATGAGCGCGCTGATGTTCGGAATCTTACTCAACATAGGACGATATGTCCCAACCAAATCAAGATAAAGTGATCGTCATCGCGGGCGGCGGCACCGGCGGCCATGTCTATCCGGCGCTCGCCATCGCCTCGGCGATCAAAGCGCAAAACAAGAACGCCCGCATCCACTTCGTAGGCACCGAGAAAGGGATCGAAAGCCGTCTCGTTCCACAAAGCGGCTACGAGCTGCACTGCCTGCCGGTCGCGGGGCTCAAGAATACGTCAGTCGTCAGCCGCGTGAAGGCGCTGCTCTTGATTCCAGTCGCGGTTTTCAAGAGCGTCACACTTTTGTTGAAGCTGAGACCCGCCGCGGTTCTCGGCGTCGGCGGCTACGCTTCGGGCCCGTTTGTCATGGCGGCGTCGCTGACCGGGTTCAAAACCGCGGTTTGGGAGCCGAATGCAGCGCCGGGGCTCACGAACCGGATTTTGGGCCGCTTCGTTCGGCGCGCGTACGTCGTGTTCGAACACGCCGCGAAGGCTTTCGGCGGCAAAAACGTCACACTTGTCGGAATGCCCGTGCGCAAGGGAATCGTTCCTCACTCCAGGCCCGGGCATCAAACGTTGCGGGTGCTGGTCTTCGGCGGCAGCCAGGGCGCACGCGGCATCAACACGGTCGTTTCGGATGCCGTCGTGCGCGGGGGCGCCTGGCTGAACGGCGTCGAGGTCGTGCACCAAACGGGCCGGCATGATTTCGAGGCGATCAAAGAGAAGTATAAAAACGCGCCGCCGAACGTCTCGGTTCACGCGTACCTGGATGACATGGACAAGCGTTATCAATGGGCCGATGTGGTCATTTGCCGCGCCGGGGCCTCGACAGTCGCGGAGCTCGCGGCCGCGCAGAAGTGCGCCGTCTTAATCCCGTTCCCGTTCGCGGCCGACCAGCATCAGCAGAAAAACGCCGAAAGCCTCGTCGCCAAAAACGCCGCCCAAATGGTTCTTCAACAAGATTTCACAGTCGAGCGGTTCATCGCGATATTAGAGGCCTTCAAGGCCGAGCCCTCGAAAATCGCCGTTTACGAGAGGAATATCGCGCAATTCCACAAGCCGGAGGCGGCTGAATTCATCGCTCAGCAGTTGTTAGACTAGGGCCCTTGTGATACGAGGTTTTCCATGCGTTTAGCGAAGTCAAAAGTACATTTTATCGGGATCGGCGGAATCGGCATGAGCGGCCTGGCGGAGCTGCTCCATAACATGGGCGCGAAAGTCTCCGGCAGCGATCTCGCCGATAACGCGAACGTGCAGCGACTCAAGCAGCTTGGCGTGAAGACCTTTATCGGCCACGAGCGCGCCAACGTGATCGACGCCGACGTGGTCGTGTATTCGAGCGCCGTGAATTTCGAGAATCCCGAAATCGTCGAAGCGAAATCGCGCCGCATTCCGATCATTCCGCGCGCCGAAGTGCTGGCCGAGATCATGCGTATCAAACGCGGCATCGCGGTCGGCGGCACTCACGGCAAAACGACCACGACCAGCATGATTGCGACGATCATGATTCAGGGCAATTTCGACCCGACCGTCGTGGTCGGCGGCCGTCTCGACCTGATCAAAAGTAACTCATTTTTGGGCCAAGGCGATTGGCTTGTGGCCGAAGCCGACGAGAGCGACGGAAGTTTTCTGAAACTCTCGCCCGAGATTTCGATCGTCACCAATATCGACAACGACCATATGGAGTTTTTCAAGAGCGACGAAAACCTCGACCGGGCGTTTCTCGATTTTGCCGCGCGTATTCCGTTCTACGGCGTTGCCATCGCCTGCGGCGACGATCAGCGTATTCGCCGCGTGTTCAAAGACTTCAACAAGAACATTTATTTTTACGGCTTCAATGAGGGCAATGACTTTCGCCTCGCGGGCGAAAAAGGCCGTTACAAAGTGTACAAGGACAAACGCGAAATCGGCTCGTTCGCGCTCTCGCTGCCGGGCCGGCACAATGCTTTGAACGCGGTTGCATCGATCATCGCGGGCCTCGAAGTGGGCATCCCGTTCGAAACCTGCGCCGAAGCTTTGAACTCGTTTCTCGGCGTCGATCGCCGCTTTCAGCTCAAAGGCGAGGCGAAGGGCGTTCGAGTGTACGACGACTACGGCCATCATCCGACAGAGGTCCGCGCCGTTCTCAGCGCGTTTCGAGAGAAGTTTCCGGAGCGCCGGCTGGTTGCGCTTTTTCAGCCTCACCGCTACACGCGCACGCAAACCTGCTGGACCGAGTTCTGCGAAAGCTTCAATTTGGCCGATCAGGTCTATGTGATGGACATCTATAGCGCGGGTGAGAAGCCGGTTGCGAACGTGACGGCAGAGCGCTTGGCGGCAGAGATGAAGGGCACGAAAGCGACTTATGTCGGCGATGGTGCTCGGGCCGTTCAAACCGCCGTACAAAATCTTAAAGAAGGCGACATATTCGTGACGCTCGGTGCGGGTGACGTCTGGAAGAGCGGCATGAAAGTCCTTGAATTACTCGGTTCGCGAGCTTAATCAAATTTGATGGAATCACTCTCGCTGGTCGTGCGCCCGAATTACAGCTTGGCTTCATTCACGTCCTGGAACGTGGGCGGGCCGGCCGACAATTTCTGCACGCCAGTCGCGCTCGAAGAGCTCGTTGAAGCGTACCACTGGGCGCATACGCACAATCTGCCGGTCACGGTGTTAGGCGGCGGCACGAACGTTCTCATCAGCGACGAAGGCATCGAAGGATTCGTGATCGGTTTGAGCAAATTTGGCGGAACTCAAGTCCGTGAAAACGATGGGCGGCTGCACATTTCAGCTTTTGCCGGCACGCCGAAGTCGGAAATTCTCAAAATATTTCTCAAATACAAGCTCGCACCCGCGCTCTTTTTGGCGGGCCTTCCAGGCGATGTCGGCGGCGGCGTCGTGATGAACGCGGGTGTCGCCGAAGACTTCAGGCCGCGCGAGTTCAATGAGATCGTCGACTGGATCGAAGTCATCCGCCCGAACGAAAAAATCCGCCGCATTCAAAAAGACGAGCTGAAGTGGGCATACCGGCACAGTGAAGGCTGGCAGCCCGGCATTATAGTTCGTGTGCATATGTCGTGGCCGCTCGAATCTCAAGAAGACATCCTCGAAAAGGTCAAAGCCGCGAACAAGCTGCGCCTTCAAAAGCAGCCGCTCGAGCTTCCGTCGTGCGGATCAGTCTTCAGAAATCCACCGGGCCACAAGGCCGGCCAGCTGATCGAGGCCTGCGGGCTGAAGGGATACAAGATCGGCGGCGCGCAGGTCTCTCCGAAACACGCGAATTTCATCGTGAATGTCGGCGAAGCCAAAGCGCGGGACATTCATCGTGTCATCGAGCACGTCAAAGCGACCGTGAAAAAAGAAAAGGGTGTCGATCTTCAAACCGAGGTCGTCTACCTCGGCCGCTGGAGCGAGTGATCGAGGCGCTTAGGCTGCGTTCGAGCCGGTGTTCAAAAATTCCCTGAGGATGTCTTCGTGAGAGATCAGGCCATGCACGTGGCCTTGATCAAAGATCACGACCGCCGAGATTTTCTGTTCGACCATTTTTTTCGCGATCTCATGAATCGGTGTCGTGAGCTTACAGGTTTCGACCGGGTAGCTCATGAAATCGCTGCAAAGCATTTCAGGGTCGAACGTCACTTCGAGATTGCGCTCTTCAGTCGAGTAATCGACCGTGACCTGCATCGCGAGCTTTACATCGCGATCGGAGATGATGCCGACCATGCGGCGATGCTTGTCGTACACGAGCACGTGCCGAATGCCGCTGCCGTGCATGACTTCCCACGCCTTTTTGATAGGGTCGGTGTCGAGAACATACAGGACGTCGCCGGTCGCGAAATCGCTGGCAGTTTTGCTCATGAGCTCACCTCCTGACTCCCTGGTCTTATCGGCGAAGTCTCGAAAGGACTTCACGACATTCCGGCACGGACCTTCGTCCGGCTGAATCGCGTCAAGTCGTTGATCCAAGTTGAACTTCCATTTTAGGGGTCGTCGTTCTACGCTTTTTTTCAATGAGCCGTCTGATTCTGCTTTTAGTGGATGCTTTTTTGATCGCGGCCGCGTCGGTCGCATCGGCCCAATCCGGTGACTTCCAGTTTCATCTGCCGTCGAGTCTCACTTCGGGCTTCGGCGCCGCGAGCTACGACAGCTACAGCGCTCAATTCAACGCGAACCTCGGCCTTCGGACGGGCTATCGGCTCGGGCTCGGCGTGGGCGGGAGCTGGGGAAAGAGCGACGATGGCGCCATCGTCATCAACTCGAATCGCGTCTCGTTCGGCACCGATCCACTGAATCTGTTCTCGGGCTCCCTCGGCTACGAGCGGTGGGGTCAGGCGTCGGTTCTGCAAACTGAAACGCTGAGTCCCTCCATCATGTTTTCGCATGAGCATTTCTCGGCGGAGGTGACGCCATCAATTCGCTCGATCGCATGGTTCAGCCGCATGGGTGGAACCAGCGACCGGCGCTTGTACGCCCGCAGCCAAGGCCTCTCAGGGTCTCTTGGGCTGTTTTTTCTGTCGCCGGTGTCTTTACGTTTTTCGGCGGCAACGTATACATACTTCGACGTTCCGAGCGATTTCGAAAACCTGGCGCTCGCGGGGTTTCTTTCGCTTACGAGTTTGAATCTCGGCTCCGGCTTTCTCGATCATTCTTACTCCGCCGAGCTCGGTGTGAATCTCGGCAAATGGTCCTTGACTGGCGAATACTACTCGGCTCGCGCGTTCATCGACAAAATCGATTTCAGCGCCATCACCGTGTGGACTGACTACGCGCCGTCAAATGCCTGGGGTTACCGCCTCCTCGCGGGACAAACCTCCGCACCGGACAACCCAGTCACGTATCAAAGCGAGCTGAGCCTCTCGTATTACTGGCAGTAGCGCCGCGGTTTTCTCGAGCAATTCAGAAGCGGTAGCCGGTCGAAAGCGACGCGCCGATGATTCGCGTTTGGGATGGGCTTTTTTCTCCCGAAAAGACCGTGACGACTTCGCCGTTCGACCAAATGTAGAAAACGCCGGCACCGAGCCGCGTGTTGGCGGTTTCGTAAAACATGCCGGTCGTTGCGCCGTAAAAATCGTCTTTGTTCTCAGCGCCGCGGCTCGCATCAAGGGCCGAAGGATTGTACATCAGGCCCCATTGCCAGCTCGTCGATTCGGTCATCACGAGCTCACCGCCGAGGTTGTACCGCATCGTCGACGCGTACTCGGGACGGGTCGATATCGCGCTACCTGGAACCGTATCGTACGAGACCTCGGACTGATGGCTTAAATCCAAGAATAGCTTGAAGGGCCGCTTCGGCCAGATCGTCACGCCGAGGCTCACGTCGAGTGGTATCTGATAATTCGTGTCCGCGTCCTCGAGAACCGTTTCGCTCTCATTCGGAGTTCCGAGCATACCGACCGTTTCGGTGTGCGAGAGATAGTCCGTCTTTCCTGAAAGTTTCACCGAGGGAGTCGTCACGCGCATGCCAAGCCTCCAGCTCGGGTGCGCTTCGTACATCACGCCCAGAGCTGCCGCGAGATTATAAACGGTCGACTCGACGAATGCTTGATTCACCAGCAATCTGAAAATCGTCGGCGTGGTCGGTTTTATTTGCCTGGTCGAAATGGATGAGAGAGTCGTGTAAATGCCGAATAGGGTCGCGCCCGCCGACCAACCGTCTCCAAGCTCGCGCGCGGCGGAGAGACCGAACCACATTTCCTGGCTGTCCGACATCTGCATGAGCATGACCCGGCTGTTCGGTGTATCCCACGCGGAGCGGTTTCTAAGCGTGAGCGTGCCGGGCGAGATAATCGAGAACGCGTACACCCAGGTCTCGCCGGCCCAGGTCGCCACGAGCGTTCCGGGGATCGAAGCGAAGCCGAATTCTTTGTAGGCGAGATCCGTGCCGTCCCAGACGGCGAACTTGTCGGTCGTCTTGTCGAAGTACATGTACGTGCTGCCGCTCGCTGAGAGCTGCACGCCTTTCAACGAAGCGAGCCCCGCCGGATTGTAAAAGGCCGAGCCCGGGCTGCCGCTGACGCCGGTGCCGCTGTTTCCGCGAAACGTTTCTTTTTCGCCGACTGGAAGCAGGTTGCGGTTTTTGATATCCGCGCGCGCGACGATCGCCGGTTGAAAAAGAAATGCGGAAATGACGGCGGCGACGGCCGGTTTGAGCCTGGATCTCACGCACTCAACTCTAGGCTAAAGTCCAGGCCGTTGTCGAGACTCCCGTTTTCAAAACGCGGTCGGCCGTTGGTCCAGGGCCGCTGAGGCCACGCGCGCGAATGTGTTACGATTTAAGCACGTGAAACGTCTCGTGCGCTTTGCCGTATTCATGCTCGTGAACTTAGTGCTGTTCGGCGCGGTCGCTGCCCTCATGTACCGATCGGGCCTGTTCAAGATCGCGCACGTGCAGCTGATCGCGAGCCCTGATTCATCAGGACAAATGATGTTCGATGAGTATCGCGAAAGTCTCGAACGCAGGCTCGCGAAGATAAAGGGAGTCGACATTTGGGAGGCAGATGTCGGCGGGATCGCCGCCCACGCCGAGAGCTTACCGTGGGTGCGGAAAGTCTCTGTGAGACGCATTTTTCCGAGTACGATTCGCGTCGAAGTCGAGCCGAAAGCGATCGCGGCCGTGATCGCGACCGATAAAGGCCGGCTACTGCCGTTGTCAAACGAAGCTGATTTATTGCCGCCGTTACCGGCGACGAAATTTCCCGATGTCCCCGTGATTCGCGATCGGAAAATTTTTAAAGACGAAGCGCTTCGCAAGAAGACCGTCGGAATTTTGCGCGAGCTTCCCGATAAAGGTTTAATGGGACGCGCGAATATCGCAGAAATCTCCGCCGATCAAGGTGAAGAGTTCTGGTTGTCGCTCGTCGAAGACAACTTGAAAGTCAAAATCGGATCGACCCACGTCCCCCTTCGTGCCGCGCGAGTTGAAAAAGTGTTGGAGTATCTGCGCTCTAACAATATGCAAGCTCGCGTCATCGACGCAGATTTCTCTAAGAAAGTTGTTGTCAAGCTGCGTAAGGATCGTTAGCGTTTTGGTAGGGCCTTCGTCTCTGGACGAAAGGCACGAAATCTAACCGCTGTGGTTTTTCTGACACGCGGGTTGGGGCCAAGGAGCGGCGATACCCAACGAGTTTGTAACGTAAGATTTTTAACAAACTCTCAAAGCCCGAAGTTTGGCAGCATTTGGGAAGCTCCACGGGGGATCAGATGAACAAGAAAGATCGTGTTGTTGCCAGTCTCGACATTGGAACAACGAAGGTCTGCGTCGCGATCGGCGTCATCTCAAGCGAAACCAATCAAATCAACATCGTCGGAATCGGAACGGTCCCCAGCATCGGAATGCGCAAAGGCACGGTGGTCAACATCGAGGCGACGACCGAAGCCATCATGAAAGCGCGCGAAGAGGCCGAGCTGATGTCGGGTATCCGCATCAGCGACGTCTGGATCGGCGTCGGCGGACAACACATCAAATCGTTCGACTCCAAAGGAATGGTCGCGGTCCGCAACAATGAAGTCGGAGCCTCCGACATTCAGCGCGTGATCGAGGCCGCGAAAGCCGTGGCCGTACCGGCCGATCGCGAAGTGCTGCACGTCCTTCCGCGCGGCTACAAAATCGACGACCAATCCGAGATTGCCGACCCGATCGGCATGTCGGGCGTACGTCTCGAAAGCTCCGTTCACATCATCACGGGCTCACGCACGGCGATTCAAAATGCCGTGAAATGCACCGAGCGCGCGGGTTTGAAGGTTTCGGGCCTCGTGCTCGAGCAGCTCGCGTCGAGCAAAGTCGTGCTCAGCCAAGACGAGAAAGAGCTCGGCGTGGCCGTGGTCGATCTCGGCGGAGGCACCTGTCACATCGTCATCTACGTGCAAGGCTCCGTGGCTTACACCTCGGTCATTCCAGTCGGCGGCACGCATGTGACGAACGACATCGCGGTGGGCTTGCGCACGCCGCAGGCCACGGCCGAAGAAATCAAACGCAAATATGGTTGCGCGCTCGCCAGCCTGATCAACCCCGATGAAACAATCGAGGTTGAAGGCGTCGGCGGCCGCGCCGAGAGAACGATCATGAGGCGCGTTCTCTGCGACGTTATCGAGCCTCGCATCGAAGAAACACTTAACTTCGTCAACAACGAGATCAAAAAGAGCGGTTTGAGCGAGCGCCTCGGCGCGGGTATCGTCCTCACGGGCGGTGCCAGCCAGATGGACGGCTTGATCGAGCTCGGCGAGTTCATTTTCGACTTGCCGGTCCGGCTCGGAAAGCCGATGCACTTCGGCGGTCTGACCGACGTCGTGAGCTCACCAGCCTATTCGACCGTATTGGGAGTTCTGCTCCACGGAGCTGAAAACGATAAGGGTAAGGGCACTACGATTTCGACCACCACCAGCGGATTCTTCGGGCAGATCTCGAATCGCCTGAAGAACTTCATTGACGACGCATTCTGAGATTATCTTAAGGGGGACCAAT
>DASUEL010000192.1:0-3808 GCA_036275095.1 Bdellovibrionales bacterium | reverse complement strand
CTTAGCCGACCAGTCGGGTAGGCCCGACGCTTTGTCCACCGAGCCGGGCGGCGCAATCCAGATGAGGCCCTTGCCCCAACCGGTTTCGGCGTTGAATGTTTGCCGGTGCGAGAACGCAAGCGGGTTTTCGTACCGGCTCTTGGCGGCCGCGATGATGTGATCCATGCCTCCAAAATTTATGACGAGATCGTCTTCGCGGACGAAGATAGTGTTTTCGCCGCATTTTTCTTTGAGCTCGTAAGTAAGACTCACGCGGCTCGAGATGCCCAACTGGGGCTTCGCGCGCGCATAACGCTCCCAAACGGCGAACGCCTCTTGAATTGCCCTCCGGGCCTCGGCGTCTGTGATCGGGAAATCGTCGCCGCGCTCGTAGCAGACTTTGATCGCGCGCTCAGGGATGCCGAACCAGGCGGCTCCAAAGCGAAGCTCGTCGTCGCTTCCATTGCCGATCTCGGCGCCGCCGGCGGCGCGGGCCGCTGCCGCGAAGAACGGGATGAGGCAGATAGTTATCAAAAAATTTGCGGCCTTCCGGATCACGGGCGCTTCTCCTTGTTCGGTGTCAAATTGAAAAACTGTATCGAGAGGCAATAAAGTTGGTCTCGCCGCACGCCCTCGGAAGCGCGCCGAAGCGCCTTACGGCGAAATTCTTTGATCATCGTTTTCAGCTCTCCGGTCATGCGGGCATCAAAGGGAACGACGATTGCCGAGATATCCCGCTCGTTGACGGGCTGCTGGTCGAGCGCGCGCAGCGCCTTCGTCAGAACTTGGCGGTGAAAATGCCGCAATGCCAGCGACGGAGTTTGATCAGGGGTCGTTACGAACTCTTTGAACGGTTTGAACTGGCCGTGCCTGTCTTTCTTGACGAGCTCCAAGCGCTCGAGCCGCGCCAAGGCGCTGGCTGCTTGGGCTTTGTCGATCTCGAGGGCCTTGGCGATCCACCCGGGCTCGCCTCTGAAGCCCTCGCATTGCATGAGTTGCATGATGGCAATGTGATGCCAGTCGGCGATTACTTCGAAAACGTCCAAACCGATCATTTGCATTTGGCTTTCAAGCATCCGGCGTTTCACCCGGGCCGAGGCAAGCTCGCGTTTCTCGCGGCTACGCGCATGTTCGCTTTCGACGAGGTCACAGAAAAGCTCGGACTCGTTTAGACTCAGTCCAAGCTGGCGCGCGACCTTTTCAGCCGTCGGCCGCGACAAGCCTTGTTTTCCGCTTAAGACCTCGCAGACGCGCGAGGGTGAGAGCCGGAGGTCGCGTGCAAACGCGCTCAGCGTGTACCGGGGATTGTCGCGGCTGCGGCGAAGAAGCTCCTGGCGCATTAAGTTTCGGAAATCCAGAGGCCCGGTCAACATGCAGATGGGTCTAGGCCGCGCGCACTCTGAAGTCAACGTCTGCCACCGGTAGATATTCTGTGAATTTCTGCCAGATCGGGTTGCAGTTCCGAAGCGGCTTTACGCAAGATAAACCTAAATGAATTCAGAGAGGAGAGCCTGTGACTAGGACTCGCACTGCAGCTTTATTGCTTCTAATTTTTTCGCTCTGCGCCCCGGGCGCGGCGTTTGGTTTTGGTTTTAGCAAGAAAAAGCCGGTTACGATCGCCGCAGAAGATGTTGCATTTGTGCCACTGGACCCGAATTATCCGGAAGGTCCCCAGATTGGCGTCGTTCAGGGCAATCCGCAGAAGGGCCGTTCGACCTTCTTCTTGAAGCTGAAGCCTGGACCGACTCCGCTTCACTCACACAGCTCGTCTTATCAAGCGACGGTCGTGCAGGGTATGGCGAAACACTGGCCTAAGGGCGGCGAGGCGACGGCGAAAACGCTGCTTCCCGGAAGCTACTGGTACCAGCCGAAAAAGCAGCCGCATGGTGACGCATGCGTTTCGCAGAACGAATGCATCATCTTCATCGAAATGGAAGGAAAATTCGATTTCGTTCCCGCCGCGGAGTGAGAAGATTTTTCTCGGCGCGATTGACAAGGTGTTCTTTGCGCCCGAACATTTGAACACATTGATTTCATAGTTCTACGGTTTCAACAGGAGGATACCAAATGAAACTATTCAGCACGATTTTGTTGGCAGTGGTATGCGCGGGCTTCGTAGGAACGGCTCACGCGGCTAAGAAAGAAGCGGTGGTCACGAGCTTCGAAGCGATCAAGTGGTTCCCGATGGATCCCAAGAACCCGGATGGCGGCCAAATGGGCGTCGCTTCGGGTGACCCGCAAAAGGGCGCGTCTGTTACGTACTTGAAGCTGCCGAAGGGCCCGGCTCCGTTGCACTCACACTCCGCTGATTATCATGCGGTTCTCGTGAAGGGCGAAGCCAAGCACTGGGCGGCCGGCAAAGAAGCCAACGCTGAAGTTCTCAAGGCTGGCAGCTACTGGTTCCAGCCCGGCAAGCAAGATCACGGCGACGAGTGTGTTTCGGCCGACGGCTGTGTCATCGCGCTCAACCTCGCGGGCAAATTCGACTTCATCCCGGCAAAGGCCGCGAAGAAGTAACTCATGATTACGAGGGCGCTGTTTTACGGATTTAGCGCCCTCATTTTTTCAGCGGGGCTGGCGGCCCACGCCGCCGCTCCGTCGATCGATCCGGGCACGAATCCAGTGCCGACGCCCTCGCCGGAAAGCACATCCGCGCCGGCGCCCGAACGTCCTAGATATCTGCTCTTGCGCTACGATGAGAACTGGCTCTCCTTGCGCGATTCAGCCGCGCGCACAAAGCCCCTCGATCGCTTGAAATACGTTCCGTTCACCGAGGAGCCTCTCCCGTATCTCACGTTGGGCGGCGAGGCCCGTATTCGATACGAGCGATTCACGCACCCGAATTTCGGCGCCGAAGCCGAAGACCCCGACGGCTATCTTCTACAGCGTTATTACTTGCACGCCGATTTTCAGCTGCACGAGCGTGTGAGGCTGTTCTATCAGCTGCAGGCCTCGAACGTCGAAGGCCGCAAGCTCGGCCCGCGCGCGACTGATCGCGACGAGCTCGATACGCAACAGGCGTTTCTCGATTACAAGTTCTGGTCCAGTGGCAAAAATCATTCGACCCTGCGTTTTGGACGGCAAGAGATCGAGCTGGGCTCGGCGCGGCTGATCTCAGTGCGCGAAGGCCTGAACATCAGAGTCACGCACGACGGGGTTCGTTACATCAGCCAGGACGACCGCTGGTATTTCACCGGGTTTTTCGTGCGCCCCGTGGCCACGAACCCCTATGTCTTCGACAATTATCTGGCGCCGACCGGTTACCTTTGGGCGCTGGCGGGGCTGACGAACTCAGGCAGCGGGTTGTTTCCGGGCTACGTTTTGTTTTATCACGGGCTACACCGTGCCGATGCACGCTATGACATCGGCGTCGCGCACGAGACGCGCCATCTGCTCGGCGCGCGAGGGTGGGGCGCGTTGCAGGCACCGTGGGAGTTTGAGGTTTCTTTGATCGGGCAGTTCGGCTCGTTCGGCGATCGAAGTATTCAAGCGTGGGGCATGACCACCGACACGGGCTACGTGGTGCCGGAGTCGGCAATGAAACTGCGATTCGGAGTGAAGGCGAACGTTGCAAGCGGCGACACCGATCGGTCCGACAACGTTTTGGGCACGTACAATCCGCTCTACACGGCGACCGCCTATTCGGGTCTCGTCGGGTTGCTCGGGCCGTCGAACCTCATGGACGTAACACCCAATGTTTCACTGCGGCCCAGTTCCACGCTCATGCTTGCGGCGTGGTCGGCATTCTACTGGCGGTATTCGACTCATGACGGAATCTACGGCATCTTCACGAACCTTCAACGCACGGCTCAGCAAAGCGCCGCGGCCG
>DASUEL010000191.1:0-15223 GCA_036275095.1 Bdellovibrionales bacterium | reverse complement strand
CCTCGAAGTGTTTTTTCAGTGCGTCGTTGTATTCCGCCGGGGTCACGTTTTTTAGAAGCTGATACGGCGACGCCGTCACGCCGAAGTCACGCTCCGCCAGCATCATGGATTTCGCCGCGTACATCATGGCGTAGGCCTCGTTGCCGTGGAGATGATATTTGTCGAGGTAGAGCTTCTTCGCGTCTTGCACCTGTTCCGGCGTCAGCCCGCCCTCACGTGTTTCCGCGCGCAGCAGCTCTTCGACTTGGCCGTAGTTCTCGCGCAGGTTTTCACGCGGGGTCTGGAAGTGCACATACGCGTAGCCAGAGCGCTCTTGCACGTTGGTCGCGCCGTAGGCCGTGTACGTTTGCCCTTTTTTGTTGCGAAGCTCTTTCATCAGGCGGTGCGAGAGGTATTCGACGTAAGAATCCACGATTTGCGCCTCGAGGAGCGTGAGATTCCATAGCTTGGTGCCGACGTAAACCGACGGCGTGTCTTCGGTGAGTTCGCGCCGCACATAGGGCCGGTCCCGAAGAAGTTTCGGTTGCTCGGGCGGCGGGAGCTTTTGCCCATCACGCTTGGCCAGGCCGTTCCAGTAGGTTTCAAGCACGCCGAGCACGTCCTCACGCTTGAACCGGCCCGCAACGTAGAGCCGCATATTCGAGGGATAATAATACGCATCGTAAAACGACTGGAGATGATCGCGCGTGAGACGCTGCGTGGAGAGCTGCTCTTCGGTGAGCGTGAACCGGTCGTCCGAGCTCAAACCGAACTCGCTTTTCCAGAATGAAGGGTTGTTCAAATATCCGAGCTTGACGTAATCGATCGGGTTGAAGCCGAGCGCCTGCGAGATCGGGCCGGGACGGCCGCGCTCGAGCTCGACGGTTCCCTTCTCTTTCTCCACATATTCTTCGGTGATGCTCGGGCGGACGATCAGCTTCGAGATCGTCTCGAGAAGCCAAGCGCCCTTTTTCGCCGGAATCGAGCCGTAGTAAGTCGTGACGCGCCCTTCGGTCGTTCCGTTGGCGTCGCCCCCGGCTTCTTTGATGAGCTGCAGATAGCTCATCTCGTCTTTCAGCTGTTTGTCGCGAAACAAAACGTGCTCGAGGAGATGAGCCGTTCCCCAATTCGCCGGCGTCTCGGCGTCGAAACCGGTATCAACCTCGACCTGCACGGCGGTCAGCGCTGCTTCCGGGTTCGGCGCCAAGTATACGGTCAGGCCGTTTTCGAGCCGCACCTTTTCGATGGCGGTGAACGGGTCACGGTCGGCATCCGACGCGTGCGCGGGCTGCGCGAGCGAGAGTAGGCCGATGATGCCGGCGGCCAGGGCAATCGTGAAACTCATGATGATCTATCGGCTCATAATCAGGGAAATTGTAAGCCGGATCCAAAAATGAGACGGGCCGGGATTGACCCCTGGCGCGGTCGTGAGAGATCTTGGACCTCGATGAAACGCTGTGAAAGCTGCGGCCGCGAATTCGAATGCGGCGCTGAAAACAAGACCGCGACCTGCTGGTGCTGGAATCTTCCGCGAGGCGCGAAAGTACCCGGGCAATTCAAAGATTGTCTGTGCGCGGAATGTTTGAGCTCTTACATCGAGCGCCCGGAAACCACCTCGCCTCTGGTCGAGGGCCGGGATTTTTATCATGACCCCGATGGCCTCATGGTTTTCACAGAGGCTTATCACTTGCGGCGCGGCTCGTGCTGCGGCAGCGGATGCCGGCATTGCCCGTTCGGCGCGAAAGCCTGAATCAAGAATCCAGTTACTTTATCGGTTCGCGAATATGTAACTGCCCCTTGCGAGAGTGCTCGATCGACAAACCTAACACCCGCATTGCCTCCTGCGGAGCATGGAACCCCGTGGAGTTTTCCGCTTCGACGAAGTCGAGCAAAAACTGGGCGCGACGCTGTTGCTCGCGCGCGGCCTCGAGCTTTTCGGGCGCGACGTTTTTCGACTGCGCGGCCTTGATGTCGCCGATGAGCTCGACGAGGGCGTTCATGGCCGTATTCCGCATGTCGAACGTGCGGGACTGAATGGTCTCCACCCGGCCCTTGAGCTCCTCTTCGGTCCAGCGATGGCAAGTTTGGCACGAGCGGTTCACGTTGAGCATGGGGCTCCGCACGTGATGGTCCGTGATTTTGAACGCGCCCTCGCGCTTGAACGGCATGTGGCAATCGGTACACGAAACGCCAGAGCGCGCGTGAATGCCCTGGCTCCACATCTCGAACTCGGGATGCTGGGCTTTGAGCGCCGGCGCGCCTGTGTCTTTATGTACCCAATCCTTGAATTTCTGTTCGTCGTAGTAGCTGAGAATTCGGTCGGCGGTCAGGCCTTTGTGCCACGGAAACGTCAGCGTCTTCTCGGGGCCTTTGAAGTAATATTCGACGTGGCACTGGGCGCACGCGAACGTCCGCATTTCTTGGTGCGTCGCCATTTTGTTCACGTCGTAATTCTGGATGCCCTCTGCGGCTTTGGCGACACGTAGGCCTTCGATGAACGCGGGCCGAGTCACGCGAAGTTTCATCGTATCGGGTGCATGACAGTCGATGCAGCTGACCGGATGTTTCACGTGGTTTTTCGCCTCGCTGTACGGAAGCTTGTTGAGCGCGTCGAAGCCTTTTTTGAGATCGCCGCCGCCCAACGACATCATCGGAACGTAAGTGGAGGCATGGCAGTTCAGGCACGTGCCCGGTTGCTGAACCACGCGCTGGCGCTCGGTGTAGAGCTGGTCCTCGAACATGTACGCATGCCCGCGCTCTTCGCGAAAATCATGGGAGAAGGCGTAACCGGCCCACATGATTTTCAGGCGCGGATCCTCCTCGAGACGTGACTGCGCGACGACCGAGCGCGGGTCGACGTCGGTGGGCGTATGGGGAATCGCCTCGCTGCCCCCGAAACGCGTTCGAACCTGATCGGTCGTGCGCCGGTAGGCGTCGTACTGGAGCGGAAAGTTCCGGCCCCAGATCGCCGGGTCGTCGGTTGAATCGGTCAGCTCGACGACTTTGAAGTATGGGTTTCTCTCTTCACCTTTACGCTCAAAAATATTGAGTGTCAGCGCCGCGATCAGCGCGACGATTGCCGCCGACAATACGAGGGCCGGAATCAGGCGTCGAAAGCGTTTGTGTTTGACGATCGGTTTGTTCATAAATGCCCCACGGTCGAATGGCACCGCACGCACGAGCGCTCGTTGAGCGTATGCGGTGCGGAGCTGAGAATTTGGCTATGGCAGCCCACACAGGCCTTGTTCGCCCGCTCGAGGTTGGCGGGCTTGATCCGGATGGGCTCGTGAAAGTTTTGAGTCGTGAACGCCACCGAGTGCCACCAGCCGTTTATGGCTTTTCCGTAATATTTTTCGTGCAGCCGGCCCGGCGTGTGACAGTCGTTGCAAACGGCGACCGTGTGATGGCTCGATCGCTTCCAACTGTCGTATTGGTCCCGCATGACGTGGCAGTTGATGCAGGCGGCAGGGTCATTCGACAGATAGGAGTAACCTTTGGCGTATACGAAGGTGAATGCGCCGAGGCCCACCGGCACGCTGATGAGGAGAATCCACAAAGCTGTCAATACGTTGAGCCATGTCCGGGCGCGTTTCAGCATCGGACTTTTTAATCATGGGAAAGCGGCGCCACGCAAGGTTAAATATTCTGAATAAGAGGTCAGATTCCCGGTTTTCAATCGCCCCGGACCCGGGGCCCCTCAATGTGTAGATAAATCTCGACTGCCGTCATTCATTCTCATGACTTTGCGGTTATGCGGGATGCATGAATCGCAGAGCGTGTGTCGTCTGGTCCGGAGATCTTCAACATGGCGCCGGGCAAGTTACGACCGAAAGCGGAGTTTTGCGAGACGTACCCTATAGGTTCGCGGCCCGCTTCGCCGACGAGCTCGGCATGAACCCGGAGGAGCTCCTCGGAGCGGCCTTTGCGAGCTGCTTTTCGATGGCGTTCTCCGACAATTTGAAGCGCAACGGGTTCATTCCCAAGCGGCTGCAAACGGTGGCGACCGTGAGCTTCGAAAAGGAGCGCGCTGACTGGAGCATCGTGCGCATACATCTCGACTGCGATGCGATCGTGCCATTCGCGATCGAAGCCGACGTTCAGCGCATCGCTCTCGAGTCGAAAGAGGTTTGTCCGGTTTCGCGCGCGCTGAAGACCGTCGTCACGCTGAAGGTCACGCATTTGCAGGAGCCGAGGGTGAGCGCGTAGGTTAGGCGGCTTTAAGCGCGCGTTCTAACTTTTTCAAAATGGATTGGTGTGCTTCGATCTCATAGACGGCGATCATCTTTTCCCAGGTGCCGTGTCTCAACCGCTCTTGATTCAAAAAAGTGAGAACATCGTAGGGGCTTATGATTCCGGTCAAGTGGCGCCGATCGTCCAGAACGATGAGCCTTTCGTGTAGCGCAATTTTCATGGCGCTTATGACTTCGCTCAAAGAATCTTTTTCGTTGACCGAATTGACCGGTCCGAGCTCTTCAGAATGGCTTCCGATCGCATCGTCGAGACCCGACATGACGTGCTTCGTGTACAGGCGTATAAGCGAGAATTCAGTGAGAGTCCCTCGGACAATTTGATTCATGTCGATGACCGGGGCGAACTTAAGCTGGTTCTTTATAAAAATATCCATGCATTTCGAGAGGCGATCGTTCATACGAACCAGAATCGGCGTGCGGGTCATGATGTCTCGGGCGGTTATCATGGCGGGCCTTTCTCAAGATTATACGAAATAAGGGAAGCAGACTCCGTGCCAGCCGCTGAATCAAAGTCCGGTTTGGCTAAAGCGATGAACGCACGGCCGCCGAGTGGCACGCGACAATCTGTCGTTCAGGCGTGCCGTACTGGCAGGTGAAGGCCTCGGAATCTCAAATTAGGAAGTGTAACGAGGCAAGGTCTACTTCACGGCGACGCAGAAAAGTCATGAACGTCCACGTAGCACGATCCAGGTTTCATCGGGCCCGGGCCGCGCCAACTGATGAAGTTCATCGGCTTAGGATCTGAATGCGGAGACTTAAGCTGGAATTCTTTTCCTAAGTCTTGTCGCTTGGCCGCTCCCATGCGGAGTTGGGCAAGCCGTTCGGGCCCGCTTGACCCCTCGCAGGTCTCGTTGCTAATTTTCCCGGTCACACACGATATCGGGAGCTCATATGCGGAAACTGTGCTGGGTGTTAGGATTGTTGAATCTGACCTTCACGCTCATGATTTCATCAAAAACTGCAGCCGAGGAACTAGACACCTACTTGGGCGAGTCGTACGAAGGTCAGTCGGCTCAGGCTGAAAAGTTCCTGATACAAAAGCTTGCCAAAATATCAGTCGACTCACTGAAGAAAAAATATCCCGAACACCTTGCAGCCGCTGAACCGGTGCCCCGTGACGTTCACGGCAAATCGCACGGGTGTGTATTCGGCTCCTTCATGGTACGCAACGAATCCCTGCCAAGTTACCTAAGGGTGGGGCTCTTCGAGGAGAATCGTGAATACAAGACGATCTTGCGGTATTCGTCGAACAATCAAGATCCACACTACGAGGACGCACGCGGCGATATACGCGGCCTCGGAATCAAAGTTCTTAATGCGAAAGGGCTGACCGGCGTCTCCCAGGACTTTCTCTTTCTGGGAATTGATACCGTGTTCCTCCCGAACAACACGTTCTACGTTGAGTTTTTGGAGCGTCTCTTGCGCGAAAATCAGCTTAAGGTGGGACTATGGTTCGCGGCGAATCATCCTAGGCTCGCGTATACGATGCTCAAGGGTTTCATGGATGTCGGCCGTTACTTCAATCCAAAGGATATTCCGTTTTTCAGTGCTGTCGCGTTTCGGTTGGGCGAGCGTACCTTGAAGAACGGTACGGAGAACTTCAATCGCCGAGCGGTAAAATACAAGTTGCAGGAAGTGGCCTGCAATTCAGGAGCGCGGCCCGTCCGCACACCAAAGAAAGATACGAACGTTCGAGACCCCGATTATTTGAAAGAGAATTTCACGAAATCCTTGGCCGAGAGCGAGATTTGTCTCTCATTTTCAATTCTCATCCGTGACCCGAAAGACAAAGAGCTCTATCCCGTGGAAGATGGAACGATTCCCTGGGGCGGTGAGTATCGCCCCGTCGCTGACATTCGCCTCCATCAGCAGCGTTTCGACACTCAGGAGCGCAGAGCGTTCTGCGAGAACCTCAGGTTTACGCCGTGGAATACGCTCCCGGAACATCGCCCGCTTGGAAGAATCAATCGCGCAAGGAAAGAGATCTACGAAGCTGTTTCTACGTACAGAAACCAGCGTAATGGCATTACCGAGTATCGCGAGCCGGTAGACTTTTGATTGGATGGGGTGGCAGGATTCGAACCTGCGAATGACGGAATCAAAATCCGTTGTCTTACCGCTTGACGACACCCCAGCAGAATTGCGCTCTAAATGAAGGTTCAAAATATTGTGTTGTTGCGCTGCAATCAATATGTGATGCGATGTGGCAATAAGGCGGAAATGTACAATTTTTCTCTACAATTTGGCGAAACGGCCGAGCTTTGGGCATTTCGGGGTGTCCGAGTGTTTTGCGGTGATGATCGATGGCGACGTTCGGTCATTGGGAAGTGTGAAACCATTTCTAAGACTTCGCAATTCAGCTCGTGCGTGCACGAGCAAACCTGAATATTGATCGTCCCAACTCAACCTTGGGGGTTCACATGTTCAACGTCTCCGCTGTGTTTTTGTTTTTCATTCTAATCTCGGGTTCTGCCGGCGCGGCCTCGCTTTCAACCTACTGGGTCCGCGTGCCGTCTACACAAAACTCCTGTGCCGAAGAGGCGCGGCTTCTTTCCGAGCGTTTCACTCAAGCCACCCGCGCGCGGGTCGCCTCGAGTGAGTGTCGCGGTGAGGTGGCCTTCGTGGCTGACGGGCGCTCGCACAAGGTGTACTCGCTGTCGGTTTCTTATGAATCACTCGCGCCGATGATTCCGCATTCCGCGAAATTCGGTGAGGGCTACGCGCCGAGTACGGGGAACGGCCGTGGCGCATACGCAACCTACGTCGAATGCCTCGGCGATCTGGGCGCTCAAAGACAAAAATTCGAGGAGCAAACCCGTCTCACCGCGGTTGCCGCATTCTGCGCGCCGGCGGCCGTTGGCCATCCCGTCACGTACGTTCTTCAGATCGACGGCTTCGGAAAGCCCGCGAAGTCGCTCTTCGTCTATCGTCATCCGTTCATGAGCCGCCCTGACGCGCGCTTTGACGACGCGGCCGGGCGTCTGCTCGCGGCCGGCGGCGCGGTTCTCGTCCGGCAAAGCGGTGAACAGCGTTTCTACTACAGCGAGTATTTCGTTCCGGTTCGCAGGCAAATCGCGGGTTTCTTTCCATCGGTCGACGCGTGCATGGCCCAGCAGCCTGAAATTCACGCGATGCTCGAAAGCCTCAGCGTGCACCACTTCAGCGGTTGTGTTCAAGGAGCCAAGAGCACGACACTCGAGCTCATACGACTGGGCCACGAAATGATCGGAAGCGACTTGGGCATCGGCTCCCCACATTATTACTCCTTGGAGGAGTGCATGGCCGATCGAACGCGCGCCAAGAGCGCGTTCGCCGCTCGCAATCTCAATCGCCCGGCGCTGGCGGCAATTTGCCGCGTGAACGACTCCCGTACCGGATACGCGATGGAGCTGTTCTACCGTTTATGAAGAGCGACTCAGGGCTGCGCTGCGTGCCCGCCACGGTCCCTTGCGGCTCAGGTCCCGAAAAACAAAAAGGGCAATGCGGTGGCATTGCCCTTTGTTTTTGAGAAGCACTCGACCTCTCTCACTCGTCGTCGTAATTGAGCTCCTTCAGGGAATCGCCCATCGTCTTGATTTCCTTTTCGTAGGCGTCGAAAACCGCTTTTTCGATCATGTTGCGCGTCTCCGAGTTGAGCGGGTGGGCGATATCTTTGAATTGCCCATCTTTGCGTTTCTTGCTCGGCATCGCGACGAAAAGGCCGCTCGTGCCGTGTATGATCTTGAGATCGCGGATCACAAAACAGTTGTCGAACGTGATTGAGACGTAGGCTTTGAGCCGCTCTTCGTTGACAGGGAACACCTTAACTTCGGTGATCTCCATAAACTCTCCTTCGTGTCCGTTCAGGGCGCAGATTGCAAGGGGACACCTTCGGGTTAATCTATTCCTCTTTCCCGGCAGGCTTTACCAAAGCCATGCGTTTCTTGAGGGTTGCTGCCGACACTCAGAATTGCGTCCTTGATCTAACTTCTATTTTAATCTTTTTCCGTCGAGGTTCCGAGGAGTTCCGCGTCTCCGCAGGGAATTCGTTTCAAGATGAGACAGCTCGTGTGAGCGCGTGAGGTGACACTGACAAAGAGACGGACCGCCCGGATACATCGGGCGGTCTGCAATCGTATCGATTTACTTGCCTTCGATAAAAACCATCGCGGTGCCCGTCGGGCGCGCCACGCGAAGCGTGTTCGTTCCGGCCTTCAAGTTCTTGACGACGTCTTGAGGCGTCTTCACGCGTTTGCGATTTACGTCGAGGATGACGTCGCCGACTTGGAGTCCGCCGTTCGCAGCGGGGCTTCGATTCTCAATTTGGGTCACCACGGGCGGCTCCTCTTTGAGGTAGGCCAAGTTGAGCTCGATCGCGGCCGCACGAGTGAGCCTCGAGACGCGAAAGCCAAGGCCGTGTGGGGCCGCGTCGCCCTTACCCGCGCCGCCACTCGAGCGTGCAGGCCCTTGCGCCATCGCTTTGTCGTCGCGTTCGGTGAGCGTCACCTTGAGGGTTTTCGCGTTGCCGTCGCGGATCAGTTCCATCGGCACCGCTTTGCCGAGAGGAGCGTCGAGCACGGCGTTCATCAAATCGCGCGCCGATTTGATTTCGCGTTCATTGAACTTCGTGACGAAGTCGTAAACGTCCACTCCGGCCACGGCCGCGGGGCTTCCGGGAGACACGCTCACGACGAGCGCGCCTTCATCCGATTTCAGCCCGAGCTGCAAAGCGCCTCGCGGGTCGATATCGGCAAGCCCGACGCCCAAAAAGCCGTGGGGCACGCGCCCCTTGGTCTTGAGCTGGGGGAGCAGCGTCTTGACAGAATCGATCGGAATGGCGAAGCCGATGCCCTGCGCGCGGGCGTCGATCGCCGTGTTCACGCCGATGACTTCGCCACGGGTGTTGACGAGCGGTCCACCCGAGTTGCCGGGGTTGATGCTCGCATCGGTCTGCAAAAACGGAAACGCATTGAGCTCGGAGAGCGCGCGGCCCTTCGCCGAGATGATGCCTTTACTCATGCTGTTCGTATGCCCGAAGGGGTTGCCAAACGCGGCCACCCATTCGCCGACCTCGACCGTTTCGCTCGAGCCGAGTGTCACGGTCGGGAGTTTCTTGCCGGCCTTGATGCGAATCAGCGCGATGTCGGCGCGCTCGTCCTTGCCGATCAGCTCGGCGTCGTAAAGTTTTTTGTCGCCTACCATCTGCACCTTGATTTCATCGGCTTGGTTGATCACGTGCGCGTTCGTGATGATCAGACCGTCGTCTTCGACGATGAAGCCAGTGCCCAGCGCCTGCGCAGGGCGCTGCATGCGATCGTTCGGGCCCATGAACTCCTCGAAAAAATGCCAGAACGGATCGTTCGGCACCCCCGGGTAGCCTCCGCGCGGCGGGCGCCGCTGCACACGTTGAGCGGTCGAGATGTTCACGACCGCGGGATTGACGAGCTTGCCGAGCTCCACGAACAAATTGATCGGCATCGAATCGCCCGCTTTGAGAGCCGGGGATTTCTGCGCGAGCGCAGGCTGGGTGCTTAGCGCGATGAGTGATACAAGGGCCATGAAGAACTTCATGCTTCCTCCTGAAATTTCGAATTTCTAAAAAAATTAGCTTTTGCTGGCTTCAACGAACCGCAGCTGCAGATCCGCGATGATCGATTCCAAGAAGCGGGCCTCGTCGTCTGTGAGGTTGTTCTTCGTTTTGTCGCGAAGAACCATCAAGAGGTCAATATTGAACCGCGCCATATCGATGTTCTTCTCGGTTTTGCCCGAGGACGGGTTCGGAGCCAGGCCCAGCGACATCGCCGCTGACGATCCGATCGAAAGAATCAAGGTCGACAAGGATGCTTCGAGTTTCTCCACGATTTCGTCTCCATCAGACCGGAAAATATCCGACCAGCTTTTCGATCCGCCGCTCAATCGGCGGATGCTTTTGGAAGTATCTGTGGAACGGCGACGAAGTCAAGGGGTCGACGATGAACAAATGGGCGGTAGACGTAGGAATTTCAAGGGGTTGCGTGCCGGCGAAAGAATGGAGTTTCCACAAAACTTGCGCCAGCAGCTGCGGCCCGCCAATCAAGTGGGAGGCAAGCTCGTCGGCGGCATAATAGCTCGAGCGCGGGATACTCAAGTGCACGGGCAGAAGGGCTACGGGTTCGAACATTCGTTCGAACTTGGCGCGGCGTCTGAACATCAGGCGGTCAAGGCGGCGCGCAAGCCAGAGCAGTCCGCCGGCGAATGTGCTGCTCACGCTCTGTGCGAACGTATCGAGACGTTTGATCTTCGAGATTTCGTGGGCCAGCACGGCTTTCAGCTCTTGTGGAGTGAGCTGGGCTAGCAGGCCTTCCGAGAGAAAAATCGTGGAGTGATGCCAGTGACGTCCGGTCGAAAGCGCGGTTGGAACCTTAAGCGGAACGACCACGACTTCGGGCCTGGGAATCCGCGTTTTGGCGGCGAGCTCTTCCACCATCTCGCCCAGGCCCCACGGATCTTGGCCCAGCATGGGCCGGCCATTGAAGAGATTGCGCACGCGTAAGTCGGCGAGAAAATAAACGCCGGTGTTGAGCACGAGCACGATGCCGAAGGCGATGAGCAAACCTTGACGTTCGCCCAAGTAAAAGCCCGCGATCAAAATCGCGAACGAAGATAACGTGAGCAGGAACCACACGCGCGCCAAATTCGACACACAAATCTCCAGTGAATTTAGACTCTCAAGAAACCCGTGATTCGTCCAGCTTCAAGAATGTACTGCCGCGCATTATTGACGCAGAATTCTTATTGAATTGAGCAATTCAAAGGCGCGAAAATAGAGATCTAACCCGATCTGCCAAACATCACTGCAGGAGCAATCCATGGATCAGTCAGCGATCAATGAACGCATCGTTCAGGAGAGCGCGTTCGTCGAGCGGTTTTATTCCGAGATTTCACACGTCATCGTCGGCCAAAAAGAGATGGTGGAGCGTCTGCTCATCGGCCTTCTCACCGGCGGCCACGTGCTGCTCGAAGGCGTTCCGGGGCTCGCGAAGACCCTGACGATTTCGTCGATCGCGAAAGCCGTCAGCCTCGGGTTTCAGCGCATTCAGTTCACGCCCGATCTTCTGCCGTCTGATCTCATCGGCACGATGATCTTCAATCCGAAAACTTTCGAGTTCTCTCCGAAGAAAGGCCCGCTCTTCACGAACATCGTACTGGCTGACGAAGTAAACCGCGCGCCCGCCAAGGTGCAAAGCGCGCTGCTCGAAGCGATGGCCGAAAAACAAGTCACGATCGGCGAGGAAACCTTCAAGCTGCCGAACCCGTTTCTCGTGCTGGCGACCCAAAACCCGCTCGAGCAGGAGGGAACCTATCCGCTTCCCGAAGCGCAGATGGACCGTTTCATGTTCAAAGTGCTCGTCGAATACCCAAGCCGCAGCGAGGAGCTCGAGATTTTGAATCGCATGTCGCGCGAAAACACGCCGACCATCAAGCCCGTCATCTCGGGCGACGATTTGCTGCGCTTGCGCGGTCTGATCGACAACATCTACGTCGACGAAAAAGTGAAGAACTACATCGTGGAGATCGTCATGGCCTCGCGGCACGCGGCCAAGCACGGTCTGAAGCGCATCGCCTCGCTGATCGCCGTCGGCGGCTCGCCGCGCGCGACGATCAATCTCGTGAAAGCGGCAAAAGCGCATGCGTTTTTGCGGCACCGCTCGTTTACGACGGCCGAAGACGTAAAAGCGGTCGCGTACGACGTGCTTCGCCACCGTTTGATCCTCACGTACGAAGCCGAGGCCGAAGACATGAAGAGCGACGCCGTCGTCAGGGAGATCTTGAATCACGTCGAGGTACCGTGAGTGCCGCTACCCGAAGAGGTACTTAAAAAAGTCAAAAAGCTCGATATCTCGACCCGCAAGCTCGTGAACAACCTTTTCGCGGGCGAATATCACACGGCCTTCAAGGGCCATGGAATGACCTTCGCCGAGTTTCGCGAGTACGTGCCGGGCGACGACGTGCGCTCGATCTCATGGACGCTCATGGCCCGCACGGGCAAACCGTTCATCAAAAAATTCGACGAGGAGCGGGAGCTCACGCTCATGCTCGCGGCCGACGTGAGCGGCTCGGGCGATTTCGGCTCGGGTAAATATCTCAAAGCCGACATCATCGCGTATCTATCGGCGATCCTGGGTTTCAGCGCGAGTAAAAACAACGATCGCGTGGGGCTTTTGCTCTTCAGTGACGAAGTCGAAAAATTCATTCCGCCCAAAAAGGGCCGCGCGCACGTTCAGCGCATCTTGAGCGAAATCTTGAGCTACGAGCCTAAGAGCCGCGGTACCAAGATTTCGGTCGCGCTCGAGCACATGATGAACGGCCTCACGAAGCGATCGACGATATTCTTGCTCAGCGACTTTATGGACCAAAATTTCTACGTGCCGCTCCGCCAGCTCGGCCGCCGTCACGACACGATCGCGGTGGTCATACAAGATCCGCTCGAACTGGCGTTTCCGCCCGTGGGGCTCGTGAACTTACGTGACGCCGAATCGGGCGAGATCATCACGATCGACACGTCGAGCCCGCTCGTGCGCAAACTGTACAAAGAGCAAATCGAGAATTCGCGAAAAGCTCGCGATGGCGAGCTCCGGCGCGCGGCGGTCGATCGCATTGACGTGGTCTCGGGAGACGACTTCGTCGACCCGCTCGTCGCGTTTTTCAAAAAGAGGCACGGCTGATGAGCGAGACCCCGGGCCGCCAACCCAATCAGGCGCTGACCCAGCCGCCACCGGCGGGCGCGCCGCCCGGCGAAGCACAAGGCGCTCCGCTGCCGGGCGTGCCGCAGGCGCCGCCTAAACCGCAAGTGAATATGAATCTCCCAGCTTGGGGCTGCGATCTTTCGACGGGGGCTGAAACCGGCCGTGCGATCAACAATCAGCTCACGGTCGGGCAGGTGCTTACGATGAAATGCGCGGGCCCCGAGATCGGATTCGACCCGTTGAAAATCAAACTCGTCGTGCCCGGCGACCCCAAAGGCTATGCGCTCAAAATCTTGCGCGTGAAAGCGCTGCAGCCTTCGGGTGGCGAGTTCGACGTGACGACCTACGCGGTCGGCGAGCATCGCGACGCCCAGTTCGTGCTCACTGATGGCGCGAAGGAGGCGCGGGTAGAGCCCTTGAGCTACAACGTCCGCAGCGTAATTCCGCAAGGTCAGCCGCCGGAGCCGTTCGGGCCGTTTGGCCCGTGGCAAATGAGCTGGCCGCTCTGGTGGTGGCTCGTGCTGATCGGCGCGATAATTCTGCTCGGGCTTTTCATCTGGAGGCGGGGCCGCAAGATCGCCAAACAGCGCAAGCTGCGCCTCGAGGTCGAGGAGTACTGCAAGCGCCACTTTCCGTTCGACGAGTTCCAGCGCGAGCTGCGCCAGATGGACCGTAAACTCGAGCGCGGGCAGGGGAACCCCCGCGAGATGGTGCAGGCCATGTCGCAGTCGTTCCGGCTGTTTTTAATGCGCACGCTGGTGATTCCGGCACCGGAGCTCGGCGATCGCGCGCTTCGCCGCGAGGTCTGGAAGCGCTATAAGACGAAACTGAAAAAAGAGACTCATCAAGACCTGACGAAGTTCATTACCGAGCTTCGCCGCGCGGACCGGCCCGACATTCAGGCCGCCGACGTCGCGCAGCTCGTGGACTGGGCCCAAAAGCTCTCGGAAAGCATCGACGAATCGGTCGGAAAGGGCGCCGCGTGAATACCGTCACCGCGTTCGCCTGGGCCTCATGGGAGATGTTTTTCTGGCTGATACCGGTCGCAGCCGTGACAGCGTGGCTCTTGCTCAAGCGCGGCCGGCGGGCTTCGCTTCAGTTCAGCACCGTCAAGCTCTTCAAAGGTTTGCCCCGGGGTTTTCGAGCGCGGCTCACGCCGGTGCCGAATGTCTTGAAGGTGGCGGCGCTCGTGCTCGCGGTGGTCGCGCTGGCGCGCCCGCAGGAGTCGAGCACGAAAGTAAAAAAGAACGTCGAAGGCATCGACATCATGTTCGCGATGGACATCTCCGACAGCATGCTCATTGAAGACATGGAGCCGGAGAACCGGTACGGTGCCGCCCGCAAGACGATCGTCGACTTCATCAAGGGGCGTGTTTCAGACCGCATGGGTCTCGTGCTGTTTTCAGCCGAGGCGTACACGCGTGTGCCGCCGACGCTCGATTACAAAGTCCTCCTCGACGCCACTAACGACATTCAGGTTACTCGCAAGCTGAAGATGGGCACGGCCATCGGCGTGGGGCTCGCCACGGCGGTCGCGCGCCTGAAAGAGTCGACAGCGAAAAGCCGCGTGGTCATCCTCTTGACTGACGGTGAGAACAACTCCGGTACCATCGCGCCCGAAACGGCGCTCGAAATCGCCAAGGGCTACGGCATCCGGGTTTACACCATCGGCGTCGGCCGCGATGGCCCCACGCAGCTCCCGATCTTCACGACGGACCCGTTCGGAAAGCAAATCAAAACCTATCAGCCGTTTTACAGCAAAGTGAATGAAGAGCTTCTCGAAAAACTCGCGACTGAGACCGGAGGCAAATACTTTCGCGCGACCCGTACGAAAGACCTCTCGGAAGTCTATCGCGAGATCGACCGACTCGAAAAAACCAAGGTCGACATCAACCGTTACACGCGCTACGCGGAGCTCTTTCAAAATTACCTCAAGTGGGCGGTCCTGCTTTACCTGCTGGGCTTCGGTGCCGCCCGCACGGTCCTGAGAGGGGTGCCCTGATGTTTCGCTTCGAGTCGCCCGAGTATTTTCAGCTTCTCTGGGTGCTGCCGTTCATCGTGGCGGCCGGCTTCTGGTTCTATCGCCGCAGCATTCGAAAGCTCGAGGCTTCCATCGGTGCGCAGCTGATGCCGTTTTTGACCTCCTCGGTCTCCAAAAAGAAACGCAAGTTAAAATGGGCGCTCGAAATCTCGGCTGTCTTTTTCTTTATCGTCGCCCTCGCGCGCCCGCAGCTCGGTACTTCGCTCCAAGAGATCAAAAGCGAGGGCGTCGAAGTCATCATCGCCGTC